>SLLF01000352.1 GCA_007134175.1 Kiritimatiellia bacterium
CCCAGCAATGGGGCCCCGCCGTAGGTCTCGGGATCGGAGCGTTCCTTGATGGACTGCAAGGCCCGCTTCAGGAGTAGCGCCCCGGCCATGCGCACGGGATTGCGGGTCAATTCCTCCTTCAACCAGCGGCCGATCGCCTTCGCCACGCTTTCCGATGTTTTCAGCACCACGTTACCGACAAAGCCATCGGTAACCGCCACGTGCACGCGGCCGTCGAACAAATCACCGCTCTCTACATTCCCGACAAAATTAAGGTTGGAGTTTTCCAGCATTTTATACGCCAGCTTTGTGATGTCATTGCCCTTGCTCGCTTCACCACCAATATTGACTAAACCCACCGCCGGTCTCTCGTGTTTCAGAATACTACGCGCGTATTCCTGTCCCATTACGGCAAACTGGCAGAGCCATTCCGGTGTACAGTCGGTGTTCGCGCCGGCATCCAACAGGACCCACGGTCCAAGCATGGAGGGCAACACCACAGCGATAGCCGGCCGTTCGATACCCGGCAACGTGCGCAGTTTCAGCGTGGTGGCGGCCACGGCCGCACCGGTGTTGCCGGCGGAAAAGACCGCATCCGCCTCCCCTTCCTTGACCAAGTCGACGGCCCTTGCGATGGAGGAGTCTTTCTTGCGACGGATGGCCTGGGCCGGCGCCTCATCCATGCCGACCACTTCCGCCGCGTGGCGGATCTCCAAGGTCGCGGGGATATCCCTATAGCTGGCCAGTTCCGACTCGAGCGCCCGCTGATCTCCCACTAGCAGAATCCGCTGAATCGAGGGATCCCGACGGGCGGCGTCTACGCTACCGGCGACAATCGGCGCGGGGGCCAAGTCCCCCCCCATGGCATCCACGGCAATGCGCATTGATGTTACTTCAGGCTGGACTTGGGCCCTATTCGTCTACGGCCACCGTCAGCACCTGACGGCCGCGATACGAACCACACGACGGACAAACGCGATGCGGTTGCGTCGGGGCCCCGCATTGCGGACAGGTACTGGTCGCCGTCAGCGACTTCTGCAAGGTATGCGCCTGTCGCATGCGGCGCTTGCTCTTCGATGTTCTTCTTTTCGGTTGTGCCATGGCTCTCCACTCCTTAATTCCGGTTCGACCTCTTGACCGTTGGGCCCTGTCGCCGGTTGGTTCACATTTTCAAATTGTCCAGCGGCCCCCAGCAATCGGGCGGCGGCGTTTCTTCCCCCGCCAGCCGAGGCAATTGGCGCACATCACGTCCGCACGCCATACAGCGTTCTTGATCATCAACGTGGCCACGCGGATAGAGCGGTACCGCCAGCAGGATGTCTTCCCGGATGTCGGCCGTCAAATCGAGCGTTTCCTGCCCGGCTTGCAAGGGATAAGCGTGTAGAAAAGAGGAAATCCGGATGGATGTCGAGAAAAATTCCGCACACGCGACACACAACAGTTCCAGCGTCGTCTCCATCCAACCCGTGACAATGATTTGATCAGAAACAATCGTCGCCGTCAGCTCGTATTCAATCGGCCCGCCCGGGCGAATAAAGCGGTCCCCCGCCAAATCCATCGCCTCCGCAGGCAGTTCCCCGGTGTACGTGCTGCCCCCTTCAGAAATTTTTGCTAATTCGATACGCATAAGATCTCACCGCTAGGCGGAAGACAGTCAAATTTCCCGGTTCACGCGCTGTTCCAGCGCACGGCGCACGTGCGGCGGCACGAAATCATTGATCGCCCCCCCCATGGCGGCAATGCTTCGGATCATGCTGGAACTGATGTAGCTATGGGTCTCCTGTGGCATCAGGAAGATCGTCTCGACCTCGGGTGCCAGCTTGCGGTTGGTCAGGGCCATTTGAAACTCGTATTCAAAATCGGAAAAGGCGCGCAAACCGCGGATCAAGGCCCGCACTTGCTTGCGCCGACAGTACTGGACCAGTAGACCGTCGAACGAGTCCACCTCCACATTCGGGAAATCCTGCACCGCCTCCTGCACCAAGGCCACCCGTTCCTCGACCGTAAAGAGCGGTTGCTTGGAGGCATTGATCCCCACGGCAATGATCAAATGATCGCAAATCCGCGTGGCGCGCTCAATCAGGTCCAAGTGTCCAATCGTGAGCGGATCAAACGTTCCAGGATAAATTGCTTGCTTCATCTTATTACTCAGCACCGGCCCATTGCAGCAGTCGCACGCGGGTCCGGCCATAGGTTTTATCGCGCTGTGTCATCCAACCGGGTGCGGGTTCCCAGTTTGCCCCGGCGCGTTCCTCCAACAGGACCCAGCCATCCCGCCGCAGCCAGCCATTGGCCCGAACTAGCCGCAGCCACTCGTTCCAGTCAAAGTCACGACTATGGGCCACGTAGGGTGGATCGGCAAGAATGAAGTCATAGGGATGTACGGCAGGGCGCTGCAGCCACGACCAGACATCGGCGCGATGGCAGTGACGAGCCGCCGACGGCCCGCAAAGGGTGGTCACGTTGGTTTGCAGCAAAGCAAAGGTTCGCGCATCCGACTCGATCCAATCCACCTCCGCCGCGCCACGGCTCCATGCTTCCAATCCCATGGCACCCGTTCCTGCAAAGCAATCCAGCACCCGAGCCCCGGTCAATGCCGGTCCCAGCGCGGCAAACACCGCCTCCCGCACCCGTTCCTGCGTCGGTCGCACGCCCTGCTTGGGTGTCTGAATGATTCGTCGACTTAGTTTACCACCTGTTATTCGCATCGGTCGCTCAAATTAGCATTGAAATACGGGGGAGCCTACGCCATGCTGTCCACTGCCGCCAGCAAATACGGGCCCGTAGCTCAGTTGGTCAGAGCAGGGGACTCATAATCCTCTGGTCGGGGGTTCAAGTCCCTCCGGGCCCACCATCCTTTTGTTTTTCCGCCCCGCGGATTCTGCATCTCTCACTCATTATGTCCGGGGAAGTGGGGATCCGTAGATTTGACCATTTTCTTCCTCAGATTGCGCCTGACCGGGTCATCTGGATCACGAAAAGCCCGGACGGCCCGGCTAACATTGACGCGCCTCCCCATCATCAATTGATCGTAAAACATCGGCATCCCCATCAACCCTAACCCGGCTGGCGTCAGTGAAATCGTGCGCCCCTTCCGGGCGGTGAGCTCGACGCCAAAATACTCTTCCAATTCCTTCAACTGGCGGCTGTACTGGCTTTGCCCCGCCGAAGCCGTGCCAGCAAAGCCGCTAGTCTTGCAACCGTTTGATCTCCTTCAGCATGACCGGCCAGGCCTGGTCGGCATAGAAGCGATGGCCTTCGTTGCCGACGACCAAGTGACAGCGGTCCTTGGCGCCGGCCGCCGCATAGATGCGTTGTAGTTCCCGGAACGCGCGGCGCGTCGCGGCGATCGGGAAAATAGGATCATCCTTGCCATGGACCAGCACCACCGGCTTGGGGGCGAACAACCCCATGATATCCGACATCTCCGCCACTTTCAGCAGGCCCGGGATATAATTGTCCACACAGTGCCCGATCGACATAATCGAATCCTTGAACGTGCAAAAGTAACTGGAGGGCATCGCCATGGCGACCCGGGGCAGCAGTGCCGCCGAAAAGAGACTGAGCGTGCCACCACCGGAGTTGCCCATCACGCCGACCTGGTCCATACGCGCATCGCCCCGCCATGAGAGGTAGTCGATCGCACGGTCCACGTCGTACATCCGTTCACCGATCAGCGTGCGCCCCAGCATCAGGGCCTGCATGGTGGCATCTTGACAGCCATGAGCGGCCACGCGTTTCTGTTTCTGTTCACGGCGTTCGCCGAACGACCGTTGTTCGATACACAGCGCGGCGATGCCCCGCTGCATGCAGCCAAGGCCGAAATCACGGTCGCCGGCCACCTGGTGAGGCAACGTGTTATCGTCCCGCTGCACGGCGATCGAATTATGCATCCCGGTTGAGTGCCCCTGTAAACAGATAAAAAAGGTGTAGGGTGGCTCCACATTCTTCGGCAGGCAGACATAGGCCGGGACATCGGCGTACGGTTCAGACGTATACACGATTTTCTCGATCATACCGAGCGGATGCTCCCGCCGCCAGAGTCGGCGTACGCCCAAGGCGCACCGCTCTTGGGGCACATCGCCCACCAACTTCCGCAGTTTGCGCCGCAATCGATTCTGCCACGGGCGGACCTCGCCGCCGTCGTAGTGCAGCTCGGGCTGCAGGCGGGACATGTACCATCGATGGTTCTCACTGGGGCTTAAATGCATTATAACGTCCTTTCCCTATTGACATGTATGATCTTATTACAGCCCATAGCCCGGTTTACGGTCAAGCTCGTTCTGCGGCCCAACCCCTTAGCGAAGCCGGGAAAACGACAAAGGGCTTGCGCCCCGACCCGGTCGCGCGTATATTGAGGCCGTTTTCAGACAAGGAGAGACGCATTATGGCAAAAATCTGTAGCATTTGCGGCAAGGGCCCCAGCACCGGTAACCGGATCATTCGCAAGGGATTGCCAAAGAAAAAAGGTGGTATTGGCTTGCACACGACGGGCATTTCCAGGCGTCGGTTCCTGCCAAATTTGCAACGGGTAAAGGTGGGCACAGGCGGCCAGCAACGCCGACAATTGGTGTGCGCTTCCTGCCTCAAGGCCGGCAAGGCGGATGCGGCGTGACCTTGGCCGCGGCGGGATAGCGTATCCCGTTCGCGGTTCTGCAATTAACAATTAGCAACTTTAAAGGGGGTATCATCATGCATGATGTTAAGGAAGTTAGCAAAGTAGAGATAAAATATGAGGACAAGACACTGGTTTACCCGGTGTTTGAAGGATCAGAGGGCGAGCGCGCCATCGATATGGCGGCGCTGCGCAAGGACACCAAGCTGATCGCCTATGATCCCGGTTTCGGTAATACCGGATCCTGTATCAGCGACATAACCTTCATCGATGGCGAAGCCGGTATTTTGCGACATCGGGGCTATGCCATCGATGATCTGGCGAACAACTGCACCTTTATTGAAGTTGCCTACCTGCTTATTAACGGGAAATTGCCCAGCCGGGATGACCTGGCTGACTTTTCGCGGATACTTAATCGCAAATCCTTGATTCACGAGGATATGCGTAATTTTTTCCGCAATTACCCCGAACATGCCCATCCGATGGCCATTCTCTCGGCAATGGCGGTTTCCATGTCCAGCTTCTATCCCGAATTGGATCTGCCGGCTGAAGAAGAGGTCAACCTTTCAGCGGCCCGCCTACTGTCCAAACTAAGGACTCTGGCCGCCCTCTCCTACAAACAGTCTATCGGCCAGCCGCATGTTTATCCCAGCAGCAAGCTGACCTATGTGGAAAACTTCCTGAATATGCTTTTCTACACCCCGGTCGCTAATTATGAAGTGGATCCGGTGACGGTACGGGCCATGAATAAGTTGCTGATCCTGCACGCGGACCATGAACAGAATTGTTCGACGTCGGCGGTACGATTGGTCGGCAGTGCCGGGGCCAACCTTTATGCGTCCATTGCGGCCGGTATTTGTGCGCTGTGGGGACCGCTGCACGGTGGCGCCAACCAAGCGGTCATCGAGATGTTGGAGCAGATCCACCGCGAAGGGCTAACCATCGACCAGTGTGTGGCGCGCGCCAAGGACAAGAATGATCCGTTCCGGTTGATGGGCTTTGGCCATCGCGTCTACAAGTCCTACGATCCTCGCGCCAAGATCGCCAAGAAGGCGTGTGAAGACGTGATGGAAACCATGGGCGTTCAGGATGAGTTGCTGGATATCGCGGTGCAATTGGAGGAACGCGCCCTGAGCGACGACTACTTCAAGGAGCGCAATCTATATCCCAATGTGGATTACTACACCGGCATCACCTTGCGGGCCATGGGCATTCCAACCAACATGTTTACGGTCATTTTCGCCATCGGGCGGCTACCCGGCTGGATTGCGCACTGGCTTGAGCAACGGGGAGACAAGGACCAGCGTATCGGGCGGCCGCGACAAATCTACACCGGAGCCACCGAGCGCAAAATTGTACCGCTAGAAGAGCGCTGAGCCCGAAAGGCGGGGAATCACCCTGCCAAGCGGGCCGGGGGCACTCTCGTCCGGGTGGCGCTTTTCGCTGACCGCTGGTCTCGATCATAATCCCAAGTACGGGGTCAAAAGAGGCGTGACAAGGTGTGGTTCTTCGTTATCATGCCGCCATGAACCCGAACGAAGAAATTGGTGCGCGAGGTATCCCTCCCCGTCTACGCCTAAACCGAGGACCGGTATCCGCAGGCAGTGGTCCGGCCAAGCCATGCCCGCGATGCGGAGCTGACATAGGCGGTGAGCGGGTGGCCCGTAATCGCCCTGGCCATGACCAGCCATCCCCTCCACTGCATCAAACACGGACTCCCTTACCGCTCTACGTCATGATGGGCTTGAGCGTAGTGGCCAGCGTAATCGTAGCGGCAACGGCCATTATGATTCTGATTAGCGTCAAGTCCGACGTCGCCACGTCTAGTACTACCTCCACACACCCCCCCCCATCCACCGATAGCTTGCCAGCGGTGGTTCAGTCGGCCATGCCACCCGAGACCATCGGGACAACGGAAAGAACAAACCCGCCCGCGCGGGCCGTGCCGCCCGCAACCGACGAGGCGGACCGGGTGCGCGCACTGCAACAACTGCGGCAGTCACTGGATGAACGATGGCCCATGTACGCCATGGGCGATACGGTGGCGCTGCGGCGCACGGACGGGCTGGTGCATCGTGGCCAATTGGCCGGTGTTCGTGACGGTTACACCCTGCTCGTGGACGGGGACCGAAGGGAGCGGGTGCGCCTGGATGTCCTTGATGGTGCGAGCCGTTTACGCGTTGACCCCGACTGGCGTGAGCAACGGGTGGCTCAGCGACTCGAGCAACTACGGAATCGTGATGACCGCTGATCGAACAACACCAGCGCGGCCATCGCCCGTGGCCGTTTCCTGCCGACTCTCCCCGGAGGCCGCGCATCGCTATAATAGCCTGCTGGCGGTGATATTGGGCTATTCGTCACATTTGGTACAGCGCCCCGATTGTCCTGCGGAATTCCGGTCGGCCTTGCACCATATCTGCGAGGCCGCCCAAAAAGGACGCCGCTTGACTGCTGACCTCTTAACGGACTCGGGCGCGTCCGCACCCGAAGCGCCCGGCGCAGCGCGTCCCCCGCTGGAGGAGGCCACCGGCGCACTCGCCAAAGAGGCCGCACGACCGGCACCGGGAATATGGGTGGTTGACGATGACCCGATTTTTAGTGAAATGTGTCTGCATGTATTGGCGGAATCCGGCCATAAAGTCCAGGTCGTGAACAGTAGCGCGGCCGTCAGAGCGGCATGGAAAGAGGCCAAGGTGCAACCTGATTTAATGATCGTCGATTTCAGCATGCCTGAAGGCAGCGGATTGGAGTTATGCCGTTGGTTACGTCAGCAAGGGGCCAACTTGCCGGTAATCCTGGTCAGCGGTTTTTCCGCTCAGCAACCGGCCATACGTAAAGCGCTGGAACTGCGGCGTGTCTATTTTCTGCAAAAGCCGTTTCCGGTGCCTGAACTGGAAGACCTCGTCATGGTCGCGCTTGGTACTCAACTGTTGCCTAACCCGTAAACGAAATCATCATCGAATATGTTATCCAGCAGTACAACATACGGGTTACGAGCCATCGTCTATATCGCCGCTCAGGCTGATTCGCCAGGAAACGCCACGTTTTTACCGATCCGGCGAATGGCGCGGGAGTTGAACATCTCGTTCCACTTCCTCACCAAAATTCTGCAACGGTTAACGGAAGCCGGCCTACTGGAATCCGCGCGCGGCCCTGCTGGAGGTGTGCGATTAGCGCGACCGGCCTCAAGAATCAATCTGGAGGAAATCGTTTCCGTACTCGAAGGCGAGGCTTTCTTCAGCAAATGTTTGTTGGGCCTTCCCGAATGTAGTGGCCGCAACCCTTGCCCCTTGCATCAGCAGTGGCAGACCACGCGCGAACAGTTGCAGCGCATGCTTAAAGCGGCCAGCTTATCCAAATTAGCCAAGCAAGTTCGCGCCGGTCACATTCGGTTGGCCGACGTGGGGGTGCCGGGCTGACCAATCTAGCCATGCCCGAACAGATCCGCTTTCAGTCCCCGTAGCGGAAAAACCGCCCCCTGAAACCTGAAAACCCGAAACCTGAAACCTCAGCGGCGATTCTTCGCCGCTGTGGTTGTGGAGATCATCTTGCATCCATGCCAATCCGTGCTATACTCCGCCTGAAGGAGGGTGACCGTGGAGCCATTACCGCTGTATTTGATCTGCCTAAACGCATTTCTAGCCGTACTGATACTTTTATCCGTTTTGGCCCTATTCTTGCGGGTCTTGACTTCCTGTTTTCCCGCCCGGCTGCCGCTAGCCCGGTCCACGTTGGCGGCTGCTATTTCGACCGTGGTTGCAACACGCTATCCCGGCGCACGCGTAACACGTCTTGAAGAACTAACCCAGGAGAAACCGTCATTATGATCTACACAAAGCATCAGAAGCGCATTCATGTCATGTTGACCACGTTTCGCGATGGTCTACAGAGCGTATTCGGCGGCAAAGTGCGCGTGAAGGATATACTACCGGCCATGGAAGCCGCCGCAGCAGCCGGCATCCAGCACTTCGAGTTCGGTGGCGGCGCCCGCTACCAAGCCCCCTATTTTTACGCCGGCGAAGATCCTTTTGAATGCATGGACTTGATGCGCGCGGCCGTTGGACCGGATGCCAAATTACAAATTCTTACTCGCTCCGTGTCCGGGGTCACCCTGAACACCCAGCGGTTAAGTGCCTTGCAGCTGCAAGCCAAGTTGATGAAGAAACACGGGACCACGCACGACCGCAATTTTGATTTCCTGAATGACGCCAAGAATCTAGTCACGACGGCACAGCCCATTATTGATGCCGGCCTGCATCACGAACTGTGCGTGGCGCTGATGGGCGTTCCTTTTCAGTCGACCGAGGTGCATACGCCCGGCTTTTACGTCGACGTGGTACGGCGCGTACTGGATGCAGGAGTCCGGCTCGATTCCGTCTGTATGAAGGACGCATCGGGCACCGCCGATCCGCGTACTTGCTACGAGACCGCGAAACAGCTCAAGGCCCTGTTGCCGCCCGATATCCCTTTGGTACAGCATACGCATGATACCGCTTCCATGGCGGTGGCATGCTATATGGCCGGGATTGAAGGCGGAGTGGATGCGATTGATCTTTCGGTCCGCCCGATGGCCTCCGGAACCTCCCAACCGGATGTACGCTCCATGTGGCACGCCTTGAAGAATACAGGTTACGAACTGGATGTGGACCATGAGAAGATGCCGGAAATCGAAGCCCTGCTTA
>SLLF01000228.1 GCA_007134175.1 Kiritimatiellia bacterium
CCACATCGGGGAAAAAGTGTCGTAACCAGGAGAACCCTTCGCTGAGCAAATGGATTTCAGGCACCGATTCCTTGATAGACCGGCATAGGGACAAGCGTCGTGCCAGTACGCTCAGTGGATGTTCATGGGGAAAGTCATCGGCAACCAATGGTTGCCGCAGGTCACCCCGCAAGGCCGGATGATTCACGGTAATTTCCGCTAGACGGGCACCAAGGGCCGCCCAATGTTTTACCCACTCGGTTGCGGGGGCGGGATCCATTTCCCGCAGTTGCCCATCATCCACTCCAAAGCCGCCCGGCACCGCCTCGTAACCACAGAAACGGACCCCCCACGCGGGCAGATCCAAGGTGGCCAAGCGCGTCGCAAGGGACTCGTACGGTTCATAACCCTCCGGCCCGCAGCCATCGACCTGCAGCATAATCCCGTCGAAACCAATATCCTTAGCCAGCGCGATGGCGTCGGCCACTTCTGCTCTTAATGTGATGGACGTTACCGCTCGCTCGCGTAGTCGAGCGTCCAACAACAGACCAACGCGTGCACCGACGTTATGGAGAGCGGCTAACCAGTCACGCCAAGCCCCCTTCATCGAAGCACATAGAAAGGGTTGGCGCGGAGCCGTGCGTGCATCGCAATGCAATGCGAACAATTCAGTCCGCAGCAAACCGTAGCCGCCCGCGGCCCAACGTTGATAGCGCACCCGGGTCGGCGTGGAAAGCCATCCATTCTCGTCGGCATCCTGGCTCGGTCCGGCTAGCGCCACTAGGCGGTTAACCAGCGCATGGCCACCGAATCGTAATTCAGCCAAGAGAGCCGCTGGATTCTCCGCGAGTGGCAGGTCGGCCATTAACCGTTCGCACTCCCGGATCAACGTCTCCTTGCTGTCCAGATAGAACTGCTGGTCGGGCGGTATCCGGATCATGGCTCCGTTCCTGCAGGCGGCCAACCCAGTGCAATCAGGTAGAGCGCGAATTCATCCACGCTATCCACCCCCAGCAACCGATCCAGGGAGGATTGATGATAGGCCGCTACCGGGCAGGCGCTCAAGCCGAGTGCTTCGGCCACCAGCAACAGGTTTTGCGTCGCGTGCCCCGCCTCGTAGGCAATCATACGATGGGCAATCGGGCCGTAGCGCCACTCGGTGCGGATGGGGACTGCGGTAAAGACCACCACCACGGATGCGTCATAAATGAAAGGCTCGCCGAAACAGGCTCGCTGCAGCGCTGCCCGCAATGCGGTATCGGTAACGAGCTCGACCAATTGATGTCCGGCCACATCGTACTGGTAAAGCCCCGCGTCCAACGCGTCGGAGGATTGAACAAAGAGGTACGTTTCCAACGGGTAACGGGCACCAGCCGAAGGTGCCGCGCGCAGGGACAAGGCGGTTCCGTCGGCTAGTGCAACAGATCCGGTTATGCCCTGGGTATGCCACAAGAGTATGCTTAACGTTTCCAGCGATACGGCTTGCGGGCCGAAAGACCGGCGGCTGCGACGTTCGGCAATCGCTTGACGTAGCGGGACATCGGGTTGATCAAGCGTCTCCGGTGCCGGTAATGGATGCCGGACCGCGTCGTCGGGAAAGGCCCGGGGCGAGGGTTGTGGGACACCACGCGCCTGCCCGGTGGTCGCTCGCCAATCCGTTTCCACCCCCTGCAAGAAAAGGCGCAGCTGGGCGGGGGGCATCCCGGTCAAAGGCACTACGTCACTGGAGACCAGCTCGTCGGACCATACCGTTCCGGTCAGGAGCATAATCCAGCAGCCAGTCAAGAAGGCATGACGCATCATCAGAAGGTCTCGTTGAGCAATTTAAAATACTCTGCCACCTGCATGCGGAAGGATTCCGGCGCGAGGTCTGCCCCGGCCTGCATGGCATCCTGGATCACCGAAGGCACGGCATCTACATCGATGGCACCGCTTGCATGGGCCGCTAATTGGGCCCGTGCACGACGCAATTCGGCCACCGCCGCCTGGTGGTGTTCGTGCAGTTGCCGGATATCCCCGCGGGCAACGGCGTCGTCGATCTGGCGGATATGATGGGCCGCCAATCGCAACGAGCCGACCCGTACATTTTGCATGGACGCCTGCGCATAGAGGTCATCGGCGTGGCGAGCCAATAACGCCTGCATGCCTTCCGGGGAACCGGCGTCCGGCGAATCCATGCGTCGTACGCCCCCGGGCATGCCGACGTCGTCTGCCGCACCCGATGCCAATTTGCCCCCCCCTGTCGCTTCCGTCTGCGCCTCGCCATCCGCGTTCACCATACCGCCTTGCGTGGGATCTTCCGTCCGGCGTTCTTCGATATTCGGATCCCCCTCCTGTATGGTTCCCGACGAGGCGCTGGTTTCACCGACTGCCATGCCCTCGCGCCCAATAGAGGAACGTCCGTCCTGCTCCATATGGTCAGGGCGCTCGTTACCGGCATCGCCTAAACCGGCAAAACTGGAATATTCGCCTTCCGCCGTCTCATGGCCGATTTCCGCACCGGCGGCCGCATCGAACTGATCATCCTGCATTTCGCTGATTGTTGCCTCGAGCCGGTCCTCTTCCGGCAATTCTCCGTCGTCCTCAAAATGGTCATGCTCGCCCCAGGTCATGGCCATCGTAGTCGCCGCGTTACGAGCCGCCTCCTCCAGCTCCTCGGTGGTATCGAGCAAGTCGCTGATCAACGATTCCACCTCGGTATTGAGCGTTTCCAGTGCGATCCCGTCTTCCGGCATTTCTTCCCGGTCAATGGTTTCAGTCAATGTGGACACGCGCTGCGGTTCATCAGGCAACCATTTCTCAATCATCTCCACTTTCTCTTCCACCACCGACAATTGCTCGATGAATTCATCGTTCTTCGTAAACAACCATTCGACCGCGTCATCGGCGCCCCACTGCTCACTGCCCGCCTTTTGCTCGATTTCCTCATAGATACTGAACACTTCCTCCACAAACTCATTGCCGACGTTCAAGTCGGAGAAAACGTGCAAGTCAACCGGAATGGTCAGCAGCGTGTCCCGATTGCGACGGGCAATGTCCGCAAATTCTTCGGCCAAGAGCTCCTCGATGCCATCGCTTTCATCACGCGCGCCGCGAATAGCATCCATGGACTCCTGTATCTTCATATGCATGTCCATCAAGCGCTCGACGGTCGTTTGCACCTGCGTCAGCGCCTCGCGTTGGGCGGCATGCCGATCTTCTTCACGCCGGACACGCACCTGATCGAGCATCTGCTGCAGGTGTTCCAAATGGTCGTGAGCGCGCTGACCCCGCACCAGTGCATCATCGAGCACGCCGGTATCAAGCCGGTCGGCCGTCAGCAGCATCTCTTCGCGGATACGCCGGTTGCGCGCTTCCTCGACCACCTGGGCAAGCAACTCGGCATGGGCCGCGTCCGTGGTCCGCAAGGATGCCGCTTCCCGTTCACCAGAGCGCTTGAAGGCCGACAGTTCGTCCGCTACCTCTTCCTGGGCTTCCACTAAGTCCTCCCCTGGGCGGCTTTCACGCTCCACATGGTCGCTTGTTCGCGTTACAATCCGCTGCTGTTCACGTATCAGAGCCTCCAGCATTTGTGCCAACGCGGAAAGTTGTCGGTCCAGCCGCGACCGGGACGCCGTCATATCCGCCACTTCCAAACGCCGGAGGATCCGCTCCTGCAATCCCAGCGCTTCCTCGACAACCGGTGGAGACAGTTCGGTACCGGCCCCCGCAACCCGTGCTACGGCGTCAATGGCCAGGACCATTTCATTGGCATACAACTGGGCCACGTCCTCCGTCCGCCCCCCCAGCGGTCGAGCCGGATTGCGCAGCAATTCCCGGGTCAAACGACGAATGGTGCGTTGTCGTTCTTCGTTTTTCTGCCATGCGTCACCGGCATAGGACTGCAGGCGCAATGCCCGACTGCTCTCCAAATTGGTCCGCTGCGCCTCGATGACTTGTTGCAGTGTGGTTCGGGCTTCCTCTTCCAGGCGGGATCGGGTATCCGCCACATGCTCGCCCTCTGCGGATGGGTTGAACACAATCGGATGGGATCGGGCGACCTGGGGCTCGTCGGGATGGTTATCGACCGCTACCACGCGATAGGTACGGGTCTGGCCGCGCCGACCGGGTTCGCCCCGCCAAACGATTTCCCTGGATCGCTCGTTATCGACCGTCCACGACTGCACGCGGTGCCCTGCCTGTTCGGTTTCCTGCCCCTCCGGAATGGCCTCGATATGAACCGAGCGCAGGCCATAGTCATCCCGCGCCAGAAAGGTGATGCGCGGAGCTTCGCCGACCGGTAAACGGGCTCTCCCCTCCGGCGCCAGCACCTCGATCACAGGCGGTCGGTCTGGAATCAAGGAGTAGCTCACCGATTCGCGTAAGGTTTGACCAAAGACATCAGTGGCCTCCACGACGACGGCTCCCCGCGTGTCGAGGGTTATGGTGCTCCGCCAGCGCTGCGCATCACCGTCGACGACCTGCATGGCTACTGGTTCATTTTCCGGCACGGTTAAGGTGACGTTTTTAAGTGGGGCCATGGCCGTCACCTCAACCGCCACGCGCGATCCGGCCGGTATTTCGGGCGATTGGGCTTCCAGCAGGTTCAAGCGTTGACGCAATCGGCCCGTGTAGGCTGGCGGCTCCACGTCCCACCGCAGAGCGGTGAGGGCAGGCGGCGGCATAGGTGTGATCGTGAACCATTCGGAAGGCGGGGCATCACCGGCCCGAAACCGATAGCGGAAACGGGTATTGGCCCGTGCTACACGATGCGAAAAAGACTCCTGTCCGTCTCCTTGTAGGCGACCGATCTCATAGGCGGCACTGCGCGCGTCAGCCGCGTCCAGGTCGACACGGACGGCATGTCCCTGCGGACCTTGGACCTTGACGCGCAAGGTCACCATGCCTCCCTGCGGCACGGCCTGATTGCCTGGCGTTACCTCCACAATCCGTGTACGTGTGACCGGCTCAACGGCAGACAGGGGGTTAGCCACACGCCAGAGCGCCGTGGGCCATTGCGCACCCAAAAACAGGGAGGGGAGCAACAACAGCGCCAGCGCCACCACCACCGTCCCCCGGCTGAAGCGCTGGGCGCGTTTATTTTTCAAGCGCGTCCAGTCCAGTTGGTGTACGGCAGGCGGCCCGCTCTGGATATAGGCCTTTTTAAAGGGGTTGCCCGAGGTATCACGCGCAAACTGAATGTAGTTGATCAGATGATTGTCCAGATCAGGAAACGCTCTTTCCACCACGGTAGCCAAACCCTCGGGGGTCAGCCGCGCCTGCAAGGCCCGGGCAGCAAGAAAAGCGGTTGATCCTGCCAGGGTCCAGATCAGCAACGAGGAGAACCAGCGACCTGCACCGTTGAAAGACCATGCCAGATCAAACAGGCCCAGCAGCCAGAGCAAGGCGAAAACCGTTGCCAACCCCCAACACAGCAGGTCCAGCGCCCGCCAGCGCCGCAACGCACGACTCAGCTTTTCCAACTCCTGGCTCAGCATGGCCGACATGATTCGCCTGCCTTTCGTATCAAGGGTTAATGTCTGGTAATGCTCACTTCATCCACCTGGGTCATTTTCAGTGCCCAGATGTACAAGGTGACAAAGTCCACCTGACGCAAATGGCGCAAACTAAGGTCCGTCGCCTCGATGCCCGGTATTTCCAGATCAATGGTCTGCCAGTTGCGGGCCGACTGCGCAACCGTTCGACTACGATAAACCGGCCGCAGCTCAGCCAGTGTGGGATTGTCGTGGGGGGTAACATTTCGCCGCCAGCTGTAGCCCGCAAAGTAGACGCGATACGGTCCGCCGCGCAGCGTCACCCGCGCCCGGTAGGTCATGCCTTCTTCGAAGGGCAACAACGCGCTCTCCACCTTGCTGCCAACCTCACCCAGCCCCATGATCTGCAACACGTTGCGACGGCCACCTTCAGTAGGTAGTACCGACACCCGTTCCTTGTTGCCCACGTAGTTACGATTGCCCGTCCACGCGTAATCGTAGTGCCAGCCGCTCAAGGGATCCTTCGGATTGCTAAAGTTATGGTTCGGCTGCAAATTCTGCCCTTGTGCCGCCAGGACGTAACACCCAAACACCCATATCACTAACGCATATCCCCATTTACTCATCGCGTCACAATCCTTTCATTTCATCCAGTAACAGTATACGACCTATACGCTGGAAATAAAGGGGAATCATGGCATATTCCGCCATTTCCGGAACACCCAGGTGGACACCAGCAGCCCCATCAACAAAACCAACAGCGGCCACCGCTTCCATAGCGAGCGGAACGTCACGCGGACATCCTCCTCCACGCTGAGGGAGAGACGGGACAATGCGCGATCCATTTCCTCCGCCGATTCATAAAACTGTCCCCCGCTCGCCCGGGCCAGTGCACGCAATACGTCCGTATTTGAGGGTCGCGGGATGGTTTCCGGCGAGTAGGGCCGGACATTAAATGAAACGGGTTCACTAGAAAAACGGTCCGGTCCCTGGACGGATCGGGCCAAAGCCACGTACGACCCCGGTTCATCAGGTTCAAACTCCAACACGTATCCTGGATACGTGCGGCCCCGCTCCGTAATCACTTGCCTCGACTCCATCGCGTAAGGGACTTCCCGCCCGTCGGGAGCCGTAAGTACCACCTCTATCGGGGGACCGACTTCATGCAACGATGCGTCGAAATAACGCGCGGAAAGCCGGATACGTTCCCCGCGATAAACCTGATCCTCACTCAACATGAGGTCGATGTCCGGTCGATCCACGTCCTCCTCGTCCGGCATCATCCAATCCAGCAACTGGGTCCAGAAGCGCAGGTAGGGACGGGTATCCATGCTATCCGGATCCAGTTGCCAACGCCAGAGTGTATCGGTCAGCATGGCCGCCACCCGCCCTTGTCCATAGCGCTGAGTCACGACTAACGGCAACCGACCGCGCGGCGTATCCGCCGTCACCAGCACTTCGGCCGCTGCCCGGGGCGTCATGTCGGGAAAGACCGTCAACACGGGCGGCACCTGAGCCCAGAAATCGGCCTGGCCGGCAAACGCCGGATGGGCCGCAGCCGCAGGTTCCAAATGCACGGCAAAGGGCAGATCGCCCTCGACAGCGGGAACGCCGCCAGGCCGGACCGGAAGAATCGTTTCCAATTCGGTTCGCTGAAAGCCGTTAACGCCCCAGCCCCGTCCGCCCCCCAGCAGGACCAGGCTGCCTCCCTCTTCCACAAAACGAACCAGATTGGCGGCGCGCCGTTCAGTCAACTCGTCGGCGTCCAGGTTGCCCAGGATGACCACCTTGAACTGGAGCAGGTCATCGTCCGACATGTCCGCACCGCGCGCCGCTCCGGGGGTACCGCTGACCGGATTTCCATCCGGACCACTGAAGAATATCGCCGGAACCGCATGCTCCACCGCCAGCAAGGCGCGCCGCAGGAAGCGGTACTCGAAACGCGGCGGCCCCTCTACATAAAGGATTTGGTTGCGGGGATCCGTGACCGTCACGGTCACTTGATACTCGTTGTCGGCAACCCGTGTTTCACCCGGCAACGGCTCGACATAAACCCGGTAGGTATACACACCAACTTCGTCGTGTTGCAGAGCAAACACCACCTCGCGTTCACCGCCCCGGTCAGGCAACTGGATCGGCATCTCGCCCACCGGCTGGTCCTCCCTGAAAAGTTCTACGGTCAATGGTTGATCGCCGGTCCCTTCACCCGCCACGCGGACCCGCATTTCGGATTCCCAGCCGCGACTCACCCGGCGCGGGGTCTGCACCGACACAATGCGGACATCCGGCTCGATTTCCCATTCCCATTCGTCATCCAACTGCACGGTGTAAACGGGAAACGGCAACGGTTCGGTCCCCCAGTCGTCATGCGCTTCCTGTGTATCCAGCCCGTCGCTGAGCAATAACAAACCGGCCACATTCAAACCGCGCAACCGCCCCGCCAGCTCGTGCAGATTCTCGCGCAACCACGTGGCTTCGCCGTCAGGCGTCAACTCGCGCCAGGCACTGCGGTTGCGTTCGACGGGATGCAAACGGCGGTCAAACGGATAGAGTTCAATTTCCGCCTCGGCGGCCAGCGTATCTACCCATGCGCGTTCGAGCGCCAGCTGCGCGCGTTCCCAGCGGGTATCGGTGTCGGCATCCGCAGCCAGATTCATACTGCGGGAGGTATCCAGCGCAATGAGAAAACGGGGTTTGGTCAGCTGCCTATGTTCATCCCGGAATCCAGGCTGCAACAGGCTCCAGAAAAGCGCGGCCAGCGCAAGCAGAAACAAGAGGGACAACACGACCACGACCCAACGGCGGGCCACATAACGCCAGGCACTCCACAAGCCGAGCACGGCCCCCCCCAGGATACCCAGCACCAACACCCACAACGGTGGGGTATATTCCCATATAATCACGCTGGCGCTCCCCCACTATGACGCTTGACATGGCCTGACAAATCAACCGGCACCGTCCCGGCGGCACGCCCTCGGGCACGCGCCAGTCGGTTGGCATAGATGAATTCCAGGGGAATCAGCGCGGCCAGGAACCATAACAGCGGTTCATCATACGTGCGACCGACGCGGTGCGCATCGAGCACGGTGGCCAACTCGTCTGGACTTTCAGCAAAATAGAGGTTGGTCAACGCCAACCGTTCGCGTAGTTCAGCCACCTCGATCGGGGTAAGATTTGATTCTTCGCGCGGCAGATTGATCGCCACGACCGGCTGTCGGCCGTCGGGGCCGTCCACCGAATAGATCCCGGGACGGGTTAGGTTGTTCACCGTCAAGATCACTTGTCCCTCCTCCCGTATCTGGCGGATCGGAATCGGTATGTTATCGGGGCCAACCAAGCGCGTATCCGGTTCGGCATCCGGTAGCCAATCAGACAGCGGAAAGGCGCGACGCGCCCACTCATAAGGAGCACCCGCCTCCATGCTGGCGCCGTACTCAACCAACTGCGCGATCAGGGGAAGGTAAATGGGCGTCAGCGGAAAGTTGCTCCAGCTCCGATCAGCGCTAACGGAAAACATGACCACGCGGCCGCGTCCGTGGGGACGTTCGACCAGGAAGGGCTGGTCTTCCCCGCTCATGATAATCGGTACATGTTCCTCCGCCCAGTCGGTCCAGGTCAGTCGTCGCTGCTTGGCGATCACCGGGGACGCAACCGCATCCGCGACGTTGCGCAACACCGGGTGCATGCGACGTACCCAAGTGAGCGTGCGCCGCTGCTGGGTCCGGGGCAGCTCCTCGGGTGCCCCGGGCAGACCTGGCAGCTGGCGCCAGGCCTGATAATCGGTCGGCCCGGCACGCGAACCCGGGAAAATGAC
>SLLF01000043.1 GCA_007134175.1 Kiritimatiellia bacterium
ACCGCGAACAATGGGAAATCCATCTTCCGCTCCGTCCACGGGTCGTACCAGCCAACCGGCACATGGCGGGCGACGATGGCGACGCCGCGCTCGGCGTTCGCGGGTATCGGTTCCTCGAACCGCAACAGCACCCTTACCCCCTGGTGATCAGGGAAGAGTTCAAACGCCAGTGCTTGTCCCTCGTCGTCGGTGGCCGATTCCAAATTCCAGTCCGGCGGCATGCGGAAAGCCAGCTCCGCACAGGATGTGCCGGTTGGTGTCACGACGAACCCGCCGCGCCCCTCCAGGCCCTCGTCGCGCAATAGCATCAACAGGTTGGAGACGATATCGAGCTGGTCGGAGGGCTGTGCGAATTCCGCAGCCAGCGTGAAATCCGGCGCGGGTGCAAAGAAGGCCAGCACTGGACGGCGTCTGGACCTAGCGGGCTCACCAGACAAGGCTTGGTCCAGCACATTCAAATCCAAGGGCACCAACCGATCCGGATCAGACGCCGCCAGTTGCAAGCGGGTATCGAGCAGGAGACCTAGCACGGCAACATGGCTGGCCGCGTCCAGCGGCTCAAAGCGGGATAGCGACCACTGCGCGGGCGGCGGCCCGGACCGGAAGGCGTTGATCGTGACGGACACCACGTCCAGCGTTTCCTCCTGCAAACCGACGATCAATATCCGGTCGCCTGTTTCCTCTTCCACCCGCCATTCGGCCAACTTGGGGGAGTCGACCTCGGCCACCTCGAAACCGGCGGGCAGGCGGAAGCGAAAGCGGTCTGCGGCCTGGTGCATGACCTCAAGGGAATACCGCCCAGTCAAAAGTTCATAGGACGGCGTAATTTCGCTAATGAGCACACTGCGCACGGCGACCGCCCGCTCCTGGCGGCGCAACTTGCTGTTCAGGGTCAGTACCAGACTCAAATCACCGTCCGACGGCAACAGTTCAAAGCGGGTTGTGTCGCTGGCCGCGTCGTACACGCGCTGAAGCACGTCGGCCCCGCTCCACAGATCAACGTCGCCGCGCGCCTTGAGCTGCAGCCGGGCCGGGGCCGGCATGGGCAGGGCCAGGCTGATGGTTTGTCGGGCCGCATCGGTTTGGACCGGCACAGACGCCCGGACTGCGACCTCCCGCGTGCCGGGTCCTTCAACAAATAGGACAAGGCCCCTGTCATCCCCCGGCCCCATTGGGACGCCCTGTCCATCGATGGTGATGTGCTCGAGGTAGCAACCCCGCACCGGGAACGGCAGCATGTACCAACCCGCACTCAGCAGGTCCGCCGCCAGCGCACCCTCGATTCGGGCCAAATTCTCGCCAACCTCGATATGGTAATGAGCGCCAGTGAACAGGGCGGCGGTCGGTGGCTGCTCCTCGGCGGTCTGTTGTGCCCGTTTCAACAGCGACAAGAACTCTGCCCGCTCAAGCAGGACGCGGCGGGTACCCTCGCGCAGCAACAGGTCCAGTTCCTCGTAGGGCACCAACACTTCGAGGTAGGCAGCCGGGTCGAAATCTTCCGGCTTATCCGTCACATCCCCGGACGTTTGATATAGCCCCAGCCAACCAAGTTGCAGGGCGATCAGACCCACCAACCCTTTACGCATGGCCGTCCTCCTTGTCCTCGGCGGGCGTGCTGGCTTCCTGCTTCGGTGCCGGGACCGTGCGGTGGACCACTTTTTTACGGGCCGCGCGTGCCGTGCGCGCCGCGCGCCATTCCTGCAGCAAAGGCGAACGCGGCAAGGTGACCAGCAAATACCAAAGGGTCCAGATCAGCAGTATCGTAATCACGGCACCGGCTGTGGCTGAATTGATTACCGCGCGTGCGGCGCTGGGGGCGAATACACCGAGCATGACCAGCACTGTCAACAGTGCCCCGGTCGCCACCAGTCGGCGCGGCCCACTCGTCCACAAGAGCGCAATGCCCAGTGCCACCCCGAGCAACGCCAGCACCAGACGCGGGATTGCGCGGTGCACCGTGGTGATGCGCAGGGCCCCGGCCTCACCGGTCGTCGGACGCAATGCGCTGAAAAGGACGTTGCGGCCGTCGGTGGCGAAATTAGCCAGCGCCGCGTGGTCTCCCGCGACCCCTTCCGTTACCCAGCGCAACAAGGCATCGCTGGACCGCCGCGCGGCAGGCCAGGAATTCAGTCCGTCGGAGCGCCATACGATTTCATCCGTCCACGGACCTCGATGCCCCAGATACGTCCATTCCGCGGGGAAAAACAGCGAGAGTTTAACCTGTTGGATGGCGGGATCCTCGGGAAACTCCGGCGGGCGCAATACAGCGTCGCCCTGCTCCACCACGTAGCGCAGATCGAGGATGCACGCGTCGTCCGGCGATTGGGCCGTGAGCGGGACAAAATAGTGTCCCTCGGCACCCCGCTCCAGCGCAACGACTCGCCCGTTAATGCGGGCCGGCTCGGTATCGAAATGCACCGTGCCGGGCAACTGCACCGCCAACCGCTGCCGGGCGCTACGCAGACGGTAGATCGCCTGGACACTGGTCAACCCGCCGCGGGTCATGACCATGCGCACCACACCCCGCTCAATGCTGCTGGTCTTCACCTCCAACGGTTCGTAGCGCGTGGCCTCCAGCGTCAAGGCCCAGTCCTGATGAAACTCGAAGGCGTGGGCGGCCTGCGGCGCCCTCAGCTCCGCGTTGAGATCGTAACGGGGATCGATCAACCGCAACCCCTCCAGCACCGCGCCCGGTCCCACATCAATCGATTCAGCCTTGGTCAGCACGATCTGGCCCCACGCCCGGTCGACCCCCAACGGGATCAGCCGGGGCACGGTCCACTCCACCGTACCGCCGATGTCCAGGTCGTCCATGCGGTCTTCCCAGACCAAGTGCACCGGGCGCGTCCCAAGAAATTCGGTTTCACCTTCAATGATCCACAAGACGTAACCCTCCGGCAGGATGACGCCGGCAGGCGGCTCCGTCGCGCTGCGCTGCCGCAGTTGCGGGGTATGGATGCGGAGGCGCCCGGCCATATCCTCGGGTACCGCCAGCATAAGCGATTGCACACCGCTATAGTCCACCTGATAGTTCAAGCGCGCTTCATAACGAATGCGTCCCGGCTCGACCCCCGCCACCACTCCTTGGAACACGCTGACATGCGGCGGGCGGCGGGCCGCCGCCAGCAGCAAGGACACCGGATCGCCCGCGTAACGTAACGATAAAACCGAGCGCATGCCGCCCGGCATCGAGGTGCGCAGCACCCGTGTGGCCTCCTGCATCGACACGGGCTGCAAGCCCGTCAGCGTCTCGGCCTGGAGCCGCAGGCTGTCGTGAATGAACACCACCAGATAGCCCTGTTCCCATTCCACCCCTTCCACTAGTGCGCGCGGGATCGTCAGCGGAATTTGCGCCCAGTCGTCTCCCGGCTGACGCAGCTCAGGGTAGTCAAGCGGACGGCGCAGCATTACCCTGATACCGGTCGGGCCTTCGGGCCGGGCGGAAAGATTCACCGTCATGCGCCGCATCCCGTCAATGGAGTCGGCCAGATGGTATCCGTCCACGGCGGCAGGTTGCGCCTGGCTGGCGCCGTGTCCGGCAACCTCGCGCACTTCGAATCCCTCAGGAAGCAGCAGGTCGATCTCAAATACGCCCGCGCGGTCGATCCGGTGCACGCTCTGCCACACCATTTCCAGGTTGTCCGGTGCTATGTTGAGCGAGGTCAGGGCGTCCACGCGAATGCGTGGGGTCAGCGCTTCCAGGCGCAGATCGAGCTGGAACGGCAGGGCCGCGTAGCGTCCGGAAAACAGCCAGTCCTCATCCGTCAGTGTCGGCGGCAGGTCGCGGGCATCGAGTTGCGCCAACCCGTCGCGGCGCATCACCTCCCCGCGCAGGCCCGCCCCCAGGCGCACCGCTACCACGCCTTCCTGGCGCGAGGCGTCCAGGGCGCGCACCACCGGGACGTGGGCCACCTCTTCCACCGCGTGCCGTTCCAGCTCAATGAGTAACCGCTGGGTACCGCGGGCCGGTTCGAACAACTGGATCACGACCAGTTGGACGCCGTCCTGTTCCACCATCGTCCATTCCTGCACGTTGGCATTTTCCACGCCGAGTATGCGCTGGCCGAGGGGCACTTCCACGCGCAGCGCCGACAACTCGTCACGCCTGATGGCGTAGTCGAGCTGCACCGTAGTGCGGGTCAGCCCCTCCAGCATCTGCACCGTCTGTTCCGCTTGCACAGTGGCCAGGGCCTGCAGGCCGCGCGCGCCCTCCGCCCGGCGTGTCCAATGAATGGTTATTTGCGGGGCAGCGCCGACAAAGGCCAGTACGCGTGTCTCGTTGTCATCCATCGGTTGCGGCACCGTCGTGGTCGCGACGGCCGGCTCGACCTGCACATTCACGCCCGGATCCGGCACCACGATTTCCCAGCGGCTCACCGGGGCCACCGGGCTGGCAAAAGTGAGGTGGTTGCGTCCCGGTTCCCGGCTGAAGCTTCGGGCGAACGTGAGCGCAAGGTGATAGGTGCGGGCTTCGTCGCCCTCATGGCGCAACAGCAATTCGTAGCCCGCGCCCGGCCCACCCACAAGGCGGGCCGGCTGTCCGTCAAGTTCCGCTTCAATCACCGCCACATCGCCCAGTCGCAGCGGAATCTTGTGCCAGCCCGGTTGCAGCGCCTCAATCACGATTTCCGCCGTCAGCTCCATCACGTCCGGACCCGCCCGGGCCACGCCCGACACCGATTTGATCAGTGCGCCCACTGGCGGCTCAGCCTCCGGCGGCCGGACTTTACCGGCCTCAGCCGCCTCCCAGAGCGTCATGAACTCCTCGTACGGCAGGAACACACCGCGGCCATCCTGTTCAAAAGCCTCCCACAGCTTATCGTAGGGAATGTAGATGCTGCGCGGCGAAGCCAGCGGTGAATCGGGTTCCAGGTCGGCCAGGCCTAGGAGGGGGACGAAAAGCACGGCGGCCAGCACCGTGCAAAAAAGGCCCAAACGCATCGTTTTCATATTCGATCCTTCCCGGTTAACCCACCGTCGAAACCCCAGCTACAGCCATGAACGGTTATAGCGCAAAGGAGGGTGATGAGGAAATGAAAACTACACCCCGCTTCAGTAGACGCGCACGATGGGCGCGTCCAGCCGGGCTCACCGCGCCCGGTTACAGCCAAGGGTTAGTGCGGGGGGGTACTTAGTCCCCTCCACACGTAGTCCCGATTCCCGCCAGCCCGAGGATCAACACCGGTTATTCATCTACCGAGCTGGCGCTCGGTGTTCCCAGGGGGGGTTGGTCTGTTTCCCGGGTTCCCCGAGCGCCGGCTCGGGTCTTTCAGCAAGCGAGATCCCTGCACAGGTCGCTCGCCACCCGTTGGAAGCGAAACGGCAAATGTTTATCAGGCCTTGGAAAACACTGCGCACTTGAAGAATGAACCGCTGCGCCTCCGCGCCTCTGCGGGAGAAACGAAAATATCGCGGTGGATGATTCTCGCCCGCCAAGCGGCCTGGAGAATAACGAGATTTTTCGACTACGCTTCCGCTCCGCTCAAAATGACAGAACGCAGGGGTGCGCGGAGTAGCCAAACATTGCGATTATTGGCTTCATTCCGGCATTCGCGTTCTTTGGTGTTCATTCGTGGTTCCTGTCTGCCGATTATAGGCCATCCTTAAACGGCTGGGGGGAGACGCCGCCCGTGTAAGGGCTGCCGACAATAGCGGGGCGCTGCTAAAAGGTGATGCTGGCCGTCATGGCGACTGTCGCTCCGCCCGCCAGCCGTTCATTGAACAACGTCCGATTGTCCGCATCCCGCACGCGATAATCACGCCAAGGGGCATAGCCCATTTCCGCGCCGAACGTCATGCCGGGATTCGGCCGAAAAACCAAGGAACCCGTTGTCACGATCGCCTCCGACCGAAAGATACCACCCTGCCCCGGTCCATCGTCGTGCAAACGCACGGCATGCCGAAAATACTCGGTATTGAGCGCGGCCTCCCAGCGCCCGCGCTCATCCAGCGCATAGGCCAAATGCACGCCGCGCGTTGTCCGCAGTTTTAGTCGATCGGTGATCGTCCAGTTAACGGACGCGAACGGGAACAGCACGTTACGTTGCTCCAAGCGCCGCCCGGCCATGGCACCGATCCCGCATTGAACGCGTTCGGTCCACTGATACTGTAAGAGAAAGCTCGCGGACCCGGTATACGAATCGCGGGCCGAGGCCTGGCCTTCCTGCGAACTGCGCGCCCCCACCATCGTAAACAGCGACCAATCATTGCGCAGCGGTCCCATGTAGAGGAAGTTAACCCCCAGCGACTCGACACGATTCATCAAACCATCGACTGTATCCGTGCCCCGGAAGCGGTATTCGTCCCAGTCTTGCGAAACGGAGAGATTCAGCATCCCCCCCGGGGGCACCAGTCTGATGATGGCCCCCGTGACATCGTGATGCCGGATTGCAACGGATCCAGCGGCCGAGCGGAATCCTGTCCGGAATTGTGCGGAAGGCGTATAGCGGATGTTCAAGAAAACGGGCCGACTGTGTGCCCAGTTAGCGGTGCCATCAGGCTCCTCCGCGCCATCATCGGCGTCCGCGGAAAAGGGGAGCCAAACCAGCACACCAACAACTAGCAGACACCCGACTTTACTCATCTTGATCAATACTTTCCGGCATTCGCGTTCATTGGCGTTCATTCGCGGTGCCGGACTTTCGGCACACGTCCTCGCAAACCTTGTTCACGGGTACGCGTGGAAGGGTCGTGCCAGTAGCCGGGTTTTCGCTTTGCATGCGCCACAGCAATAATCAAGATGAAATCGGGCTCAATCGAGAAGATGACGGCATAGGGAAACGCAGGAACAAGGCATCGTCGAAAGGGTGTGCGCAACACCCGGAAACGGAAAGGCATTGCCGTGATAGCGTCCACCTCCGCCTCTACGGCATCGCAGAAGCGCCGTCCAAGTCCAGTCTGGCATTCTTCGTAATACTCTACAGCGGCTAGAGACTCAGCGCGCGCATCCTGGTCGAATACGGCACCAGTCACCCGATGATCCGATCAGCTTGCGCAAACACCTCCGACGACGGGACAGGCTTTCTTGCTCCCGCCTTGTATTCCGCATAACGCCTTTCGGCTTCCGCGACCCATGCGGCATCGACTTCGGTCATAATCTCTCCACCCAGGGAGCTTAAAAGGCGGTCGGCGAGAAAAGCTCTCGCCTCCACAGGCAGCCCCAAGGCCTCTCGCTCTATTGCATCCAGAATGGCCGTCATAATTCCTCTCCTGATTCAGGAGAAAAATAACGCATATTCCCTACATTCACAAGTAAGAAAGGGGGCATTGCATATTGATATTTGGAGAAAACGGGTTCCGAATTTCAGGGTCTGCAACCGGGGTTCGCCCATTCGGCTGAATGGCGGGCGGTGGTCGGCGCGGTCATGATATTCCTCCACTCCGTCCCGATACCCGCCTGGCGGCGTTATCGCCTCTTTGTTTATGCCACCGCCTCGTGGTATACTGATCGCCCACTATGCAATCCTTGGACACACGCTTTATGCAGATGGCGCTGCGCCAGGCCGCTCGGGCCGAGGCGGCGGGCGAGGTACCGGTCGGTGCCGTCATGGTACGCTCCGGCACGCAATTGATCGCCCAGGCCCACAACTCAACGGAGATGCTGAAGGACCCCACCGCCCACGCGGAGATTCTGGCCATCACACAGGCCGCCGCCGCACTGGGCGACTGGCGGCTGACCGACACCACGCTCTATGTGACCAAGGAACCCTGCCCGATGTGCGCCGGGGCCATTGTGCTGGCGCGCATCCCGCGCGTGGTGTGGGCGGTCGACGACCCGGAACGGGGGGGCGCTCTCTCGCGCTTCCGCATCTTACAGGATGAAAAGCTGCACCATCGCGTGGAGTGTTCAACCGGCCTGTTGGCCGATGAGGCGCGCGCCATGCTGCAACAGTTTTTCCGGGCGCGCCGCGGCAAAGGAGCGTCGGTTATCCCCTAATATCCGCACCCGTTTATACCAAGCAATTGGCGAAAGATGTCCGCGACGCGGCAAGGATCTGGAGAAGTTCAAGATTCATTCAAGGGCACCGGGTGGCCAGCACCTGCCGGGCCACGGTTTCGAAATCGGTCTGGCGATCAAAGCCCAGGGCGGCCAGCCGCCGGTTGGCCAGTTGACTGTTCACCGGCCGTCGCGCCGGGCGGGCCACCAGGCTACGCGCCGGCTGAAGGCGGGCGCGCGGCACCCCCATAATATCCGCCAACCGCTGTACCCAGGCATACTGCGTACCGCCGGTGCGTTGCGAGAAATGGTAGATGCCGGCCGTGTCCTCGCGCTCCAACAGGAAGGCGACGGCGGCCGCAACGTCGTCGATGGCGGTCGGAAAGCGCTGGATGACGTCATCCCACTCGCTGACGGCTTGTTCCTCAATGGTCTGTGCCGCTTTGGCAATAAAGCCGGACTGCTGGAAGCGGGGTCCCGGTCCCACTAACAACGGCACCCGCAGGACAATGCCGTTGCCGCGCGCCAATACTAGATCCTCGGCGGCCACCTTGGTACGTCCATAGTAGTTGATCGGATGGCGTTCACCATCCTCCGGATACGGCGGGTGAACGCCGTCAAAGACGTAGTCCGAACTGATGAACAGAAACCGCGCGGCGGCCGGCAACGATGCCAGCAGGGCGCGGGCGGATTCGACGTTCAAGCGCCAGGCTTCTGCCGGATGCTGCTCGCAAAAATCCGGGTCGCGATAGGCCGCGCAATGTACCACGGCATCCGGTTGAAGCCGCTCTACGGCGGCCGTAACCGCCGCCGCCTCACGGAGGTCCAGCGGTTGCCTGTGGGCCGCCACTTGGCGGTGGCCATAGGCGGCCACCTCGTGCTCGCGGGCCAGCACCCGCTGAATCACCTGTCCCAGATAGCCGCTGGCCCCTGTCACCATAATGCGCATATACCCCCCTTTTTTACCCGCTTGATTATCCTAGCCGTCCCGTGCTTAACTGTCCGCTCCGATTTAACACATCAACTGAAGGAGCAGACTATGTCAAGTTGGGACGCACAACAGCAACGGAACGAAAAACTTATTGCCGCCAGTCGCTACATGCGGCCGCGCGTGGAGTCGCAGGTGCTGGATTTTCAACTGAATCCGGATCAAAAGAACCCGTTGACTTCCGCGCAAACCGCGACGTTACAGGCGCTGGAAATCGAGTCGGCGCGGATTGCACTGCGTTCGCTGGCCTCGCTGGCTACCATTGGCGAATTGGACCATTTGGGGGGCGGGCTCGATTTGATTCCAGCCTTTGCCATGACGTTGGCGAT
>SLLF01000303.1 GCA_007134175.1 Kiritimatiellia bacterium
GAACCCGGCTGAGCGACGGCATCACCAGGCTGATCAGCATCCCGATTATCGCGACCACCACCAATAGTTCAATGAGGGTAAAGCCGCTGCGGTTCTTGCCGGTATTCATGGTTGTGCTCCTCGGGTTACTCTAACACAAACGTACGGAACAACGAGGGATCTTTGCCGCCGAGAATGCCTTCGGTAATCCCCATCCAGTAGCTCGCAGTCCGCCCATCGTCCGAATCGGGTATGCAGAGGTTGAAGCCGAACGCCGCACCGGCCTCGCCCTGCCCCATCGGTTCCAACAGCGCCCAGGGGATCGCGATGCGGTACAAGGTCAACTGCGCCTCATCGTCGCGCTCGATCGAAAACGCCGGCAACCCGGTTACCAGCGACTCCGCGAGCGGGTTGCCCTCCGGCGCCAAATGGCAGTAAAGCTGCGGCCCTTCAGCGGTCAGTCCGGCGGTGAACTCGTAGTCGTCCTCGCCGTCATAGCCCATGCGACCGGCAAAGACCGGCGATAGCGCGTTGTTCCCGATATCGAAGGCGAACTGCAGCGAATCGTTGGCCCACATGCCGGCCCCCTGCCGGTTCTGCACGTGCACATCGTCGGTAACCGCCGCCACGATATAGAAGTTCGCCTCGTCCCAGCGGAACCAGAGGTCGGCGCTCAAGTCGGCGTCGCCGGTCCACAACTGGTTGGCCGCCGCATCGTCGGGGAACAGGTGGCTGATACCCGACAGGGTGATCGTCGGCGCGTCCTCCTGCACCGCCGCCAAATCGGTTCCCGCCAGCAGCCGGGGCACAAAAACCGGCACAAAGGATGTGGCGAATTCAAGGACCGACTCACCCGTGACGGCACGGGCCGTGACTTGCGTGCCGACCAGTGAGCGCACGCCCTGCGGCACCGCGAAGTCCAGCGTTGCCACCGTCCCGGCATCGACCTGGAACGACTGCTCGCCCAGTGCGACCTGTGCCGTGCCCAGCCGGGCGCTGCCCGTTACTTCGTCGTTGGTCATGTTCCGCAGATGCAACCGCAGCACATCGTCGGTGGCGATCGACAGCTCGCCCTGCAGCTCCGGCAGGGAAAACCACGCGGCAGACAATAGCGCCACGACTTCCGTCGCCGGCCGGTCGACCGTCACGAACAGCGGCGCGTCCGTGAGGACCAGGCGGTTGGCCCCTGTGGAGAGGTCGTCGACATGCCGTTCCATGATGTCGTACACCGGCGCAGCGGCGGGAAAGTCGAAGTTTAGCGTCACCGGTGCCTGACTGACACTCCACAGCGCCACCACGGCGCCGTCGCCTTTCTCGAAGGCGTAGATCCATATATCATCGTGCAGCTCCACCCGGTGCGCGGTTTCGGTATGCGCCAGCAGGTGCGCGGTGGTGGCATAGGTGGCGACCGCCGGGCGCGGATGAAAATGGTTGTCGACATACTGTCCATCCTCTATCTCCCGCTTCCAGAGTCCGTAATCGTCATTCCCGTGCCAACGGCTGCCGGTGACGGTGAAGTAGAGGTAGTGGTCCACGCCCATAGCTTTGGCGACGATCAGATGCCGCGCAATGACCTTGGCCATATCCTTGGCGTAGGGGCTGTCCACGGGCAGGGCAGTCAGGATGGCGTTGCCCTTCTCCCCAATCGCCAACCGCTCCTTGCCATGCTCGCGCATGATCGACCAGGCGTCCTCCAGGATATCGATTAGCCCGCCCCGCTCCGGTCCCACCGTCGTCCGGCCCGGACCGAAGATCTTCGGGTTCACGTAGCAGTCGAAGGCCAAACCGTCCAGGTAATCGTTCACGTGCGGCCAGAGTTGACGGACCACCTGGTGCCGCGGCAACCGACGCGAATCCTCGCCGCTGACCCCGACACCGTACAGGATGGAATCAGGATCGGCGCGCCGCGCCCCGGTCGAACCGCTACGGATAAGGTCGATATAGGTGTCGGCCGCTGCCGGATCGCGCTGCATCGCCAGATCTATTTCCTGGACAAAATGCCACTTATGGATCCGACCCAGGAAGTGTGAAACCAACTGATCGAGG
The DNA here is from genome assembly GCA_007134175.1 of Kiritimatiellia bacterium. GTDB lineage: Bacteria > Verrucomicrobiota > Kiritimatiellia > SLAD01 > SLAD01 > SLLF01. The sequence continues at coordinate 2,026 of SLLF01000303.1, forward strand.
AAATCTTCATAGAAGTCGAACATTAGATCCTCGGACCGGTAGGCGCTGGGAATGGCGCGGCTAGGCCGGGTCCAAACCTGGCCAATCAGCTCGATCCCCTGCCCCGAAAAGGCCTCGTAGCGCTGGTCGCTGCCCGCAAAATCAAACGAGCCGTTCCGATAGAGACTGTTTCCTTCAAGCGAGAGCCCCACAGAGCCGACGCCAATATCGGCGGCAGGTCGAGCCATCCGATCACCAAGGATGATGCCGTTTAGACCGAAGAAGGGGTCGTTATGCTCGCGCGGCACCGTGACCACGAAACTCGAGATCCGCTGCTGTTCCGGGCGTGCCCCTTGTTGCAAGGACACCTCTACCGCATAGAAACCGGGTTGGTCCTGCTCCGACACCACCAGCGGAATCGGGATAGTCATCCCGGCTGCCACGTTGTGCCGGATATGGCCGGACTCGACCTCCCGGCGCTCAAAGTCGCGGACTGTATACCGCACATCGATGTCGGCCGCTTCCTCCCCGTGGTTGGCCACTTCGACTGTAAACGCGGCGGCTTCATCCGGACGGACCAACCCTTCATTCACCACAGGGAAAAAGTTCAACAACTCGATCGTCTCAGGCAGCAGCGGTGGAGGTATGGGCTCGTCCGGATCCCACGTAACCAGCTCGATCTTGTCGAACCAGGCCGAGCCCCTGTTCGGCCCGGCGGTCGACGAGGGCCACTGTGTGTAGAGAATAACGCGTAACTCCGCAACGTCATCCGGCAAGACGAAATCGACTTCGTGGCGTTCCCAATCGACGTAGGTATGCTGCCATGAGGTAGTGCTGCCGTGGGTTCGTGAGACGGACGTACCCTCCACCACGGTATCGTAGGCCACTTGAATGCCGGCGACCCATTTGTTTTCAAAATCGCGGGTACGAATCCAGCCGGCGAGCCGAAGCGCCCGGTCCTGGCCGGGGGGCAACGCCACTTGCTGGCGAACATGTCCCCGTTTGCCGGGTTCGCCATCGAGACGCAGGGACGCCGTGCCCACACCGTGGAAAATCTCCGCGTCCAGCTGCGGCGTCAACCCGTCGAACCAGCTCGGCACACTCCAGTGGGCAAGTCCCTCCTCGAAGTCGCCGTTTAGCAGCTCACCCGTTGGTAGTTCACCGATCACGGTGTAAGTCGCCGTCAATTGGGCGGCCGCATGTCCGGGCGGGGAGCTGGCTTCGGACCTCCAGCTTTCGGTGCCGGTGGCCACATTATACCGATACCAGCCCGCGCTGTGCTCCTTGGTCTTGGTCATCACCACCGTGTCCGTAGTAATACCTACAAAGATACCGAACGTTTCCTTGTCCCCGTTCAGCTCCAGCAAATCGCTCACATCGAACTCGAACCACCCAAACAGGGAATTACGCCCCAAGGTGAATTCGGGAACGGCGTGCACCACACTTTCTGCCGATACCGCAGGGGCGTTGGCGTGGGTCAATGTGTGCTCATCAAAGGCCTCCTCAACGCGACGAAACGTCCAGTCACGATTATCCGCCCGCTTACTCACCAGCATGCGCACGGTCGCCGATTCGACACGGACAATCTCCTGGTTGCTGGGCAGATCCCACTGCAAATAGACATTCCGCTGAATGATCGGTTTGGAGCCATACTGGCCGTCCCAGTACGCGCTCGCGTGGGTATCGCCGGTTACGGGTATGCCCGTCACCTCGTAGACCACATTGGCCGACGTGAACGCGGCGTAACCATCGATAAGCCCAAGACAAATAATCCCCACCATTATCTTGCGCATAGCGATGATACTTGAGTGACTATCCAGCGATTCCTCATATCCAAACCTGTATGATTAAAACGTCTATCATAAGCCAATGCCGTTGTCACGGCTTCTGTTCCAGTGCAAAAAAGGGGTGGCCATAACAGGAACTGATATATATAGTTCGATGAATAAAGTATTAATGAATGAAGCGCACAGTACGCCTAAAAGAAATGGAATGAGGTATTTTCACCGTGGAGAATGAGCAACGTGTAAATATGCGCGAGGTGGCGAAGCAGGCGGGCGTCTCGGCGCCGGTGGTTTCCGCTGTCCTGCTGGGTGATCGGGCTCGCGCACGAACCGTGCGCTTTTCACCGGCGACGGCCGAGCGGGTCACGCAGGTGGCGAATGAATTGGGCTACATCCCGAATCGCCTGACCCGTAGCGTGGTGCACCGCGAACCCTTTGCCCTGGCAGCCATCGCCCCCTGGCCGCACCATGATCGCTACAGCGATATTCTGCGTGCACTGGCGCTGCACTGCCGTAACGATGACCTGCACCTGTTGGTTGAACCTTCGACGTTCGAACATGCGGACATTCTCGAGCGACTGCGCGACCTGGCGGCCCTGCAGATCGGGGCCGTCGCCTTGATTCCCTCCGCGTCGCAGGAAGTGGTCGCCGAGTCCGTCATCCAACAGCACCGGGAACATCGCGAGATCTGCCCCCACCTCTGCTGCGTGGACTGGTTTTTCGATGAAGTCGTGTATGACTGTGTGACTATCGACGAGCGGCTTTCCATGGCACTGCCCTTGCGCCACTTGGCTGAGCGCGGCCATCGCCGGATTGCGCTGCTCGGTACGGCCACGGAGCGCCGCCTCCGTTTATTGCGGGAGGAGGCGCGCACCCTCGGGCTGGAGGATTCGCTGGAACGTATGGAGGAGGGTCTGGTGGCCGACCGCAATATTGACGAGTGCGATATACCCGAGCTCGCGCGGCGCCTACTGCGGAGGAAACCGCGCCCCACGGCGATCTACTGCCTGCGCGACTCCTACGCGCTCATCACTTTCGGTATTTGTGAGCGGGAATTCGGACTCCGGGTCGGTACCGATGTGGCGCTGATCGGGCAGGACGACACCCCCATGGCGCAATGGCTGCCCACTCCATTGACCAGCTTGAATCACCGCAACGCAGAAGCGGCGGCCGCCCTGTACCAGCTCATGATCGGCCGCATGCGCAAAAACAAACTACCGCCAAGGCCCATTTGCCACATGATCGAACCCGAACTGATTGTCCGCGCCTCCTCTGCACAGCCCGCACCCACAACTTGACCCGGGAGCAAGCGGGGAAAGGAAGGAGCAAAATGGTTGCAGGTTTCCGCTGTCAGTGGGGCCTGTGGGGCTTTACCCAGATTTTTCAGGCATGAGAGAACGGACGACGTTTACGTGGACGCTTATGGTGGACGAACGGACCGCATCGTAGTCCGCTGTAGCCGGGCGCGGTGAGCCCGGCTGGGCACGACCGACGCGCACAGCTACGGAACAACCCCCACGCCCGCACCGGCTGGCCCCACCGTGGCCAGCTACAGCAGATCAGACCAACGCTGAGACTCATCCTACTCGCAATCTTAATCCACCGATTACGAGTACGGTAAGGCGAAAGATTATGGCGAAAGACAAGGGGCGGAAAACAATATTCCTTAATCTTTCGCCTTCATCTTTTGCCCTAATCTGCTTTCTAAACTCGCTGAATGGCCGTTTCCTGGTTAACCGGATATCCGTGTTCTCTCAGACAAATATACCTTGATACATGCCTCACGGAATCCGTCGCTGTTTACAGACGGATAGACGAACAGAACAATCCCTTCTTTCATCTATGCCGCATCGGTCACATAAACCGGGACGACGGATTGGATTCGGGTGTATCCTTGCGCGATTTCACGATGCAGCGTAAGCTGGGTGCCATGAAGTGGACAACCAGCTTGCCTATTCCCACAGATATGAGTCGGTCATGTCACGCACCTTGATGATCCTGTTGTGGGTGGCCGGCGCCTGTTTAGGTCGTGCCGGTACGGCCGAGGAGCCTGCCGTGCATGTGGTGGCGCCGGGAGATACGCTGGGGGCGATCGCCCGGCAGCACGAGGTCAGCACACGCGACCTGCAACGCTACAACAACCTGACCGATCCCCATCGGCTGGCGGTCGGCCAGGAGCTGCGGATCCCGCCCGGGCCGGATGTGCCACTGCGCTACGAGGTCCAGTCCGGCGACGCGTTGAGCGTGATTGCCCGCAATCACGGGGTGACCACCCAGGCCTTGCTGGAACTGAACGAACTGGAGAACCCCGACACCTTGCGCGTAGGTCAAACACTGCTGATCCCGGGCTCAGCGCGGGCCACCCCGCGATTATCGCCGGAACTGGAACGCCAGCTTAACCGAATCCGTTTGCGTAACGGTTGGACCCACATTGTGATTCATCACAGCGGCACGGCCCAGGGCAGCGCCCAGGGCATGGACCGCTATCACCGCGAACAACGGCGTATGGCCAACGGATTGGGCTACCACTTTGTTATCGGGAACGGCAACGGCATGCCCGACGGGGAGATCGCGGTGGGACCACGCTGGATCGCCCAGCAGGATGGCGGGCATCTGGCCAGTGCGGCCCAGAACCGCTATGCGATCGGTATCTGTTTGGTCGGTAACTTCGACCGCACCCACCCGACATCACGTCAACTGGACCAATTACTGGCTTTGGTGCGCTACCTCCAGCGACGCGCCGGGATCCCCCGGGACAACGTGACTACCCATACCCGCATTAACGTGCGGCCCACCCGCTGCCCCGGACAACACTTCCCTACCGACGTTTTTTTACAGCGCTTGTAGCGCGGGCTCGGGCGTAGACGCCCTGAAAGTCCTGGACATACTGATTGACGATCAGGGGACAGTAAATGAACAGGCTGTTCTCGTCATTGATCGTATTGGCGTTGTTGCTCCAGTTGGCGGAACCGGTAATGACCACGGGATTGTGCGGCGTGTCGGGATCGATCAGCAGGTACTTATGATGGAGCCGCCGCCCCTCCTGTTGCCGATAGACCGGCGCAGGATGGCGCCAGCGGATGTTCGGATTCTGCGTTGATGCTTGTTCCGCGTCACGCCCAGTCATGTTGATCGCCGCCGACCACCACTCGTCCCAGAAGTTGAAGACGCCGCGGATTTCAAAACCGGTCCGGGCGCCAGCGCGATCATCCAGCGACCCCTCCCATTTCTTCTTCAGCGCCTGCTCCAATCCGTGATCGGACCACGCAAAGATCGCGAAATAGACCCGCTCTTGCGCTTCCGCCTCGATCAACCGCGCCATGTGGCCAATCACGTCGTAGCCCGGCGAAAAAAGGACGTCGACCGGCCGTTCACCAACCACCAGGCGGTGCGGACCGGCCCGAGCCGGTTTGCGCCCGCTGAATCGTGCCCGGTCCGGGTCGGGTTCATCGCCATCATGGCCCCACATGCGATTGAATTCCCCGGTATAGATGGCGGCCAGTTCCGCAGAATGAATCTCGACACCGTTGTTGGTATTGCCCCGCAAGCGCTGGCGACGCTGATTGAATTCCGACCCGTACAGATCCGTAATGGTGAAATTCATACTGGAGGTCCAAACCCAGGCATCGTCGATCACGATGAATTTATTGTGCATCTGGGCACCGGGCCGGAAATAACTGCCGTCTTCCCGCCGCTCACCCTTGGCCAGCAGGAAACCCTCCCGGACCGTGGCACCGCCCCCCAGCGCCTTGTGCGGCAGATCGTCCGGACGGGGCGGCAGGCCGAACGCCTCCCGGCGCGCAGGGTCGTCGATGAAGGCAAAAATCGGCGCATTGGCAAACAGCACCGCGCTGTCCGCCGAACCGGGCACACCGTCGGCACCGCGCAACAACTGCTCCAGCCGCAGCCGGGCCACCGCCCACCGCTCCACCCGTTCGGCATCGTCGGGATTCGGTATTTTCGAGTCGGCAATGACGCGGACACGCACACCGGTGGCCGCCTGACGGACCAGTAGGTCCGTCAATTGCGGCAAATTCAATTCATAGATCGTGATGTCAATACGTTCGGTTGCCTGGCGCAGGCGGTGCAGAATGCGTTCTTCAAGGTTGATGCGATGATTCGCCGTATTTCCCGGCATCGCGTATTGGGTCAAGGCCGGTTGATTGAAATAGACATTGATGCTGTCCGGGGCATGGTAGACGGCGTTCAAGGCCTGACCGGTGGCGTGGGTCGGGTCGCGGAAGCCCGGCGTTCCGTAGCCCAGATCGTAGCGCACGCGCGCGGTGGCCCAACTGCTGCGACGATAACCGGCGCGATAGGGATACACGCGCTGCATAGTGGCGCGCGTGGCTTCATCGCCGGCATGCCAGTCATGTACCCGGTCCACCAGCCGGCCGTGCGCATCTTCCAGCAGCAAGCGCTCACCGGACGAGCACCACTGCCCCGCAAACGTGGCCGCTACGGGAACACCCGGCAGCGCGGGGTAATCCTCGTGCATCAGCACATAACTGTCGCCCGGCCCGATCACCCCGTCCAAGTCGGCCACGAATTCGTGGTCACGGCAACGCAGGGTCCAACCGGCCAGATCCACCGCATCACGCCCCGGATTGTAGAGCTCGATCCACTGCTGCCCCGCGGCGGCGGTAGTACCCATCCACGCGATTTCGTGTATAATGACCTCGTGGCTGCCGCGAAACACCTGGGCGCGGCACGGCAGCAGGAATGCCCCGCACCCCAACATCATCACCAAGCCTAACGCCACACACCGACGATATTTGCGTATTCCTATCATTGTTTTAAGATACTACCATTGGCCAACCCGGCTAGCAAGCAGGGGTAGGGCAAAAGGCCGAATGTCGAAACACCCAAATTCCGGGCGCAGACTTCATCCGCAATCAAAGCTGTAGACGCGCACGTTGGGCGCGTCCTGCCGGGCTCACCGCGCCCGGCTACAGTTATAAAGGAAATCCGAAATCCAGATCATCCACCACCTCCTTAAGGACCAGCCTGACCATTCATAGATTCCGAATACATGTGTAGCACGGTTTGCCTATTCGGACTTCGGGCTTCTTTCGGGCTTGGGTGTTTGGGGGTTTCGTCATTTATGATCATACTGATGCGTTTGCCCTGCGTGTCCGTGGTTGTCTAATCGCGGTGGAGCTGCTACGCTGCATCCATGGCTAGGCGCACAGAGGAACCACCGCGAACAGGCTGGCGGGAGGCATGGGGCATTTTGCTCCTGGCCTGCTGCATCTTGATGTTTTTGAGCGTGATCTCCTATGTGCCCGGAGACATCGGGTTCCTACAAGATCCGCCTAACCAGCCGGCGCGCAATTATATCGGTCCTGCCGGGGCGTGGTTCTCCTTCATCCTCTTCATGGGTTTTGGGGTAGCCGGCTATTTGAGTCCGATCCTGCTCGCCGGAATCGGGGTGCTGCTGTTGACCC
>SLLF01000241.1 GCA_007134175.1 Kiritimatiellia bacterium
CGCGGCGCAGGGCGGCGGGCGACAGTGTGTTGAAACACATTGAGGTCGCCGCGCAAGTCGCGTGCCCGATATGACGTGCTGTCCGCGCTCGGAGTAGATGGCTGGTGAGAAATGCGGGCTAGCCCGCATGTCTAAGTCGGGCGCCCCACGGCCTGGCGCCGTGGGAGCCAAACTTCAGCCAGCTATTCCCATCTGTATAGCGGAAAGAGCCCGAATTGCGCGAGAATAGCACAATAGGCCTCCACTCACTCCCCTTTGGGCTCACTTTTCAACGTCTCGACGTTCGAGCAAGGGAACGCCGTTGGCTTCGTAGTCGCGGAACGTGACGTCGCGGCCACGCGGATCCAGCCACAGCCACCGGGGATGGTCGATGAAGTCGATGCGGTGTCCGTCGTGCAGCCCGGAAAAGACAAACAGCTCCGGGCCCGTGGCGACCCAGCCGGACGGGGGCAACGCATAGTCCTCACCGGCCACCCGTACCGTCCAATTCTTATCCGTCGATCCATTGATCCAAATCTCCAATGCATCGGCATACTCGAGATAAAGGCGGGACGTGTGCCACGCGCCACTGAGGATAGCCTCGGTGGGCCTTTCATAACCCACTTCTCCCGCGTACAGGATACGTTTGGGTGATTGCCCGATATAGTAAGGCTGCAGTGTACGCAGGTGATAGTAGGCGCGCGCGATTTCATCCAAGCGCTCCGGATCGTGGACCAATACGCCGCCCTGTCCATACGCCAGCAAATCGGCAAGATAGGCATCCATATCCTGGGTCGCATCGTATGGCGCGCCGAAACCCGCACTCAGCGGCTGAACCTGCCGCAGTTTGAACAACGGGTTGTAGGGTCGCCAGGCCGGCGCCTGGTCATGGGTTGCCGCCGGCGGGTGGACCAGCCCGTCCAGCAAGCCCGCGTACATCACCGCACCCGCCGCCGACCCCAGCAGCGCAACGTCGTATTCCCCGCGCCAGTGGGTCAACCAGTCCCCATCCGCATAAAGCGTCTGTGAAAACGTCACGCGTCCCGGCACCCGTGCATCATAATCGGTAAACTGCCAGGGAGGGGTCGCGTTGAAGCGGTCGAGCCAGAAATAATTACTCCCGAATCGATCCTGCAACCGGGGTCCCTGTTCCAAATGCCAGAAGAGCGACCAGACCGGTTTGACCACAAACAATTGGTCCGGACTGCGCTGCCAATGGCCGTCGGGCGTCGCCAGCAACGCATCCGCCGACCAGAAAGCGTTGAGGGGCGACATCACCCGCGGGCGCAGATAGAGCGCTGCTTCCATGCCCGCGGCCTGCTGCGCCGCCACCAGCTCGCGCAAGGCGTCGTCGCCACCGCGATACGGATTGGCGTACAGCCGGTAGGAGGGACTCTCCGTTTCCTCCCGCCAGATGCCCGCCGTGGTCAGCCAGAGCCAACCGGTCATGCCCTGCGCCTGCAGATCGTGGCTCCACCCCTGCCACGCGTCCGGATCGAAATCAGCGGTGCCCGGCCGCAGTAGCAGGCGTGACGCCAACCTTTCCATGGCGGCGGAGGGAGGGTGGGGAATACGGGGTAATACGTGTTCCATACAGGGCGCCACCGTGAGCACAAATCGTTCGTGGATATCGTTGCGCACACCGTTTACCACCGGCTGGTAATCGGCAAACAACCGCGAGGCCTCAGCGGTTGCCGATTCCCACCGCCACCCCGACGCGTTGGAACGCCACGGGTCCAGCACCGCGTGTGCGAATAGCGGGATGGCATCCCCGCCTTCCCGCTGCTGAATCGGCGATATAGCCCAACCCGGTTCGTGCAGAAAGGGGAGAAACCACTCATGGATCGTGTCCGCCTTGGAGGACCAGGGTGCCAACGCCACCCAGGCCACGTCCCGCCCGCGCAGCGCTACGTCAATCACCAGTGAGGCGCCAACCGCGCGCAGGTGGTAAATCGCGCCTGACGCATATTCGAGATAGAGATGGTCCGCTGTCTGGCGAGCCACCAGCGGACGCGTGTCCGGTTCCTTGGCAGCAGGCCACTTGATGCCGGCGCTCTCCCAGTCCAAGCCGGTGCCGTCCACCACCCAGCGGAACGGACCGGGACCTCCGTCCGTAGCGACATCAACGGCCCACCGTGCCTCGCCGACAGTCTTTAGATGAAAGCGATAGACACCAGCCTCCAGTGCCTCGATACGCCCCTGTGACGCGGTCGGTCCCGCTGGAATGATGGTCGCTTCGTCGACCGGAAACGGCAACGTGTCGGTGCCTGTATGCACCCCTGTCCGTTGTCCGGCCTGCAAGGGCAAGCCGCGCCGGGGCCGCGGCGGGTAGCGCAGCGCCTGGCGCCGATCATGAAACACGCTCAGGCCGTCGATAAAAATGGTGGTTTCCCCGGGCGGCAACGTCCATTCCATCCGGATGAGGTGAAGCGGATAGAGGTGGCGTTCCACCTTGGTGCGCGGGAACCTGGCTGTCAGCAGATGCCAGCCGGATCCGGACAACGCACCCATGGGCACAGCGAATTCCGCGCCGGCCGCGTTTGCAAAAAAGAGCGTCAGCTCCGGCTGCTTGTCTTTGTTCCGTTCGACGTCCCATGGGTCCCGCCCAGCCCAGACCACCACGGTGTCAACCGGGTCAGGGATAGGGATCGGATCGGACAGGCGCAACGTAACCGGGCCCATGGTTTCACGCACACTGCTCAATTGTCCGACATAATCCCCCCACAACAACTTTTGCTGGGTGCGCTGCAATTGCGCAGAGGCGTCATCCGCAGTGGTAACCACCCACTCTACCGGTCGACTGAAGTCCATCAAGAGCGGCCACGCCCAGCTGCGCCCGGACCAGACCAGCTCATAGGGCCGACGATCATCACGCCACTTCGGCGTGTCGGCCCTTGTCGGCGCGGGTTGCGGCGGTGCCGGCAACAGGGCCCTGCATCCGGCAATACCGACCAGCATGACCGACAACAGCGGTACCCACCAACAGATGCCCTTACCTGTACCGTGTGGACGGTACCGTGTCATCGATCACCTCTTGAAAACGAAATATTTGCGGCAAACAAAATTGATCAGTACCGCCGCCAGCACATTGCCGATTTGGGCCACCGTGGTGGTGGCCTGGAAGAGCCGCATGATCCCGACACCGATTTGAACGCCGATTCCCATACTGACGGCTGACACAATGAAGAACAGGGCCATCTCGACATGACGGCGATGACGGCCGGGATGAAAGACCCAGTAGACGTTCAATCCATACGCGACCACATTGGCCAACACAAACGCCAGCACGTTGTTGATCACGAAATTCCGCTGCCGTAGCGCGGGCGATATCTCTACCATCTCCACACCCAGCCAGTTGACCAGCAGGGCATCGATTCCCGTATCGGCCAGCATCGCCGGCCACACCCAAAGCGACAGCGCGAAGAAGACCAGCACCTGGGTGCCGGTCGCCACGCCACCGGCGATCCCGTACTTGACGAACTGGATCACCGGATGCGTCTCGCGCCGCAAAAACTGGCGGCTCCAGTGCTGGCCGCTGGCCGGCACCTCCATCATTCCGCGCCCGCCGGGTTCGCGGGCAGGCGGTCGGGAATGGCCTGCAGCCAAGCCCGCACGGGTGGCGTCAATTCGGAGACGGCAACCACCGTGCACTGTGCTTCGCCGTGTTCTGCCGGCACTGTAACCTCCGCACCAACTCCGACCCCCTCCAAGGCCCGCGCCAGTTTGGATTCACAGGAGATGATGCCCAGCGCTTCGTCGCGGTCCCAAACGCCGAGGATATAGTACTGCTCCTCGCGTCCATCGGCATACCGTAACCGCACGCCGGTTCCCGGCCCGACCTGGTCGGTGGTGACCTTGTCAAAATCGGTGGGGACCACTTGAGCGAGCATCTGCTGCAGTTCCGCCTGACGCCTCATCAAGAGGCCCTGGGCGTCCTTGGCGGCCTGATACTCAAAATTCTCCCGCAGATCGCCATGGGCACGGGCAGCGGCAATCTCCTTGCTGTTATTGGGAATATCGACCTGCTTGATCCGTTCCGCCAGCAATTCACGCTCGCGATACGAACGACGGGAGGTCACCGGACCGCGCGTTGCGGCCCCGGTCGATGGATCGCCGCTGCGATCCGCCATGCATTTTTCAAGTTCGGGATATTGCTTGATGATCTGCCCCAGTGCAGACCGTTTTTCCATGGTCGGCCACGCATTGGAATCCTTCAGCCGCAGGAAGTAATGGACACGTCCGCTAGGACCAAGCGCATCGAAAACCTGTTTCACCCAGGTCTTATGACGAAACCGTTCCCGCAACTGGTTCTGCGCCTTAAGCCGATTTCCGGTGTAGTCTTTTTCCATTTCCAACAGCATGAGTTCCGCAAACTCCATCGGCTGGCAGAGGTCCCAGGCGGCCAGCTTGTCCATGTTGCGGCTCAGCCAGCTGCAGACTTCCACTTCGGCCCGGCGCGAATTCAACAAACTTTTCATTTCGGCACGGCACGCGACTTCCTCCCCTTCGCGGATCAGTACCTGCAGCACTTCGTTTAAGGAAGTCACATCCAGTTCAGCCAGCAGGCGTCGCAACTCGTTCAACGCGCGGCCGCGGTCGGCATGGATAATGAACGCGACAAAAGCCTTCATGTCCTTGGCGCTCAAATCTTCCAACACCTGGCGTAGCATGCCCGTCTCCAGCACGCGATCCAAATAGGCCTGTACCCCAAGGCGATCGTGCGGATCGCCCACCTTGTAGGCCAGCATCATAGTGCGCGGTAACAGCGTCTTGCCCATAAGATCCGCGCCTTTGATCGCAAATGCCAGCCGATCCTCGATAATGCTCCGTTCCAGTGGCGTTGCTTGTTTCGTCCCTTGCAAGGCCAACCAGCTTCCGACCTTGCCCAGGATGGACTCGATATCGCGATCCAACTTAAGCTGGCGAAACCACTTTTCATCATGTACGCCGGCGGCGTCCTGCAGCAGAATCGGTTCGGTGCGCTTGGTGGGCACGGTGACATCGGACGCTTGTTTAAGGGCTTTGCGCGCGGCCGCCCAGAACCCTTTCCAGTCGGACGCTGGTACCAGCGCAGGAACCAGTTTCTCCTGCAGCACGACGACACTGAGTGGCCCGTAGCTGTGCAAGGCCAGCCGCACCAACCCCTCGGGGTCGTCCTGCACCAGCGCGGCGATCCGTTCGGGCTCCCGTTGTTGCACGGCCAGCAGGTGATCCGGCGGAATGACCTCCAACGATTCGGCGGCGTAGGCCATGGCCAGCTCGTGGCCCGGCCGCTTCTCGAAATCGACCTGAATCTTCTCACGTAGCGCGTCCACTTGGCGCACCACTCCCGCGCCCCAGGTCTTATCGTAGCAGAGCACCTCCGGCTGCAGGGCCATCAGTTTTTCGATGCGATCAATGCATTCGGGCAGCGGGACGCGTCCCTGCACACCACAACATTTAATGTAGGCTCGCTGGAGGGGCTTGTTGCCCAATAGCTGCTGCAAGGCCATTCCGCACAGGTTGCGGAATTCCGTTGCGGGCAGCCATTCGGCACGAAACCGCAATAACCGCAGCGCCGCTGGAATCTGCCGCTGCTCACGGCAAGCGGATTCCGCCAGCTCCGCCAACGTCGCGGCTTCCGCCACCGCCCCGCTTAAGGCCTGCTCTGTTAACCGGTTTACCAGCAAGTTCACGTCCGGTTGCGCTTGATCAACTTGCTCCGACACCCATTCTTCCATATGCTTCGAATCATTCATGGACAAAGGATATAAACATAAATGCGCGTCAAGACAAGTCGTGATGAAATCGAGCCCAACCGCTTTCACGGTGGCGACTAGTGGTCAGCTACTGCCTTTTATTGCCCAGCAGCGTGCTTGCTCGCTGCGCAAAGCCAAGGCGTTGCTGGACCAGCGCGTAGTCTTGGTGAATGGCCGCCGCACCTGGATGGCGCGGCACCCGTTGCGTCCGGGCGATCGGGTGGAAATCCCTCCGACCGCCTTAACGACACCACCGCCCGGCCGCGCGCCCGTGCTGCAAGTACTGTTCGAAAACGGCAACTTCGTGGTTTTCGATAAGCCCGCCGGGTGGCTGAGTAACGGCCCGAACAGTTTGGAAACGTACTGGCGACGCGATCCGCGCTGGTCATCCGCGCGCGCGGTCCATCGGCTGGACCGCGACACGACCGGTACGTTGTGCGCCGCCCTCCAGCCGGATGCGTATGATCACCTTGTCGATTCTTTTAGGTGCGGGCACGTTCTGAAAGTGTACCATGCCATCGTAGCGCCAGGCCCCATCGAACGGCAGGGAACGATTGGCCGGCCGATTGAGGGAAAGACGGCGATCACACACTGGACCGTGCGGGCTCGGAATCGCACGGCGGCTCATTTGCGCCTGAAGATCGACACCGGGCGGACGCACCAGATCCGCAAGCACTTGAGCGGCCAAGGCTGGCCGGTGGCGGGCGACCGACAATACCAGACGGGCCCCTTGCACAGCGCGTCGCTGCGCGCCGTGCCGCGACAGATGCTGCACGCCGCCGTTCTGCAGGCCCCGCTCGGCCCCGGCGGCCGCATGGTCCGGGTAGCGGCACCGCTGCCCGCTGATTTTCGCCAAACGTTACGACAGTTCAGCCTACCGGATACGGACTAGCCCTGCGCCCGGCGCCGACGACGACAGGTGGCCGCATCGGCTTGGCCTCCGCAGGCCGCGCACTGGACCGGTTCACCGTCCCAATCGCGCACGGCGTTGCCGCAAGCCCGAAAGGTTTTATTGCGGAGAATCAAGCCGATGGACATACCCAGCACACAGCACACCACCACTACGAGCGAAACCAATACCAGCAATAGCCATGCCGCCATGAATCGTCCTCTAACGCACTGGATGCTCGTTATCGAAAGGTCCCGCGGATGAGGTCGCACCCGCCACAATATAGCGGCCCCCTTCCCCCGGCACCAACCGCACGCCCGGCTCCTCGCTAATATATACGCGACGGACCACCTCGCGACCATTGGGCGTAAACACTTGATAAAAGAAGCGACCTGGGCCAGCCTGATGCAAGACGGTGATCTGGCGATGCTCATCCACTCGCATTTGGGGCGAATAGACTCGAAGCAACCGGCCGAGATGAATGACGGCGTAGCATACGTTGCGATCAGCGTCATCGATGCGCAGGAGCAGATGTTCACCGCGCTCCCGGTTGAGGGTCATCAACCGGTACACCCGTTGCCCCGCATCTCCGGGCCCCGCCGCCCCGACAACCTGCTTCAACTCCAAGCCCGGCACCACATCCAGAAACGCCCGGTTCGACTGGAAATGCCGCCCACCCGCTTCCAGACGGGCCCAAACCGAATAGGGCCCCATATTCCGCAAATCGTGCACCCGACTCAGAAAAAAGCGGCGGCGATCCGAGGACCGGGGCGGAATTACCCACTCTGTCTTGACCACCTCCGTGTCCTGTGGGCGCAACATTCGTCCAGGCGACTGTTCAACCTCCAACCACAAACGGGCGGTGGCAACATCGCCGCCCAAGACGATGGGTTGTGCCTGATCGTTCTGCACCCGCACTTCCAGCACCACGGGTTCGTGCTGTACCGTACGATTGTGGACCAGCCGAATGGACACTTCCACCTGCGCCTCAACCACACCCGCCCCCACCAAAACCAGCCAGGTACCCACCAGCGGCCACCAGCCGCAGGATCGCCCGCCGCGCTGGGCCGGTCGGCTGTGGATCACGGCCGCAGGCCGGGGTGTTGTCGGCGGCATTACCTGCCTCGGGATTTTTTCTTTGTAGGCACTTTGCATCGTGGTGTCGACTTTCACTCAAGTATCAGGACCAATGGCTATGTCGTAATGGAGGCGCATCCCCCCCACCGGCGGACTACCGTCCGACGGCCAGCCGGGATGCCACCCGGTCCGGCAAGCCCGCGTCGCGGATCTTCTTCTGGGTAACCCGGAAATCATAGGCCACCCGATGAAGTTCCACTTCATTGTTCATCATGTCAAATGTCACATACGCCGCACGTGGATCGCCGTCGCGCGGCTGCCCGACGCTGCCGGCATTGATAAAGTATTTGCGGCCCAGGGTGACCTTCACCTTGGTGTAAAGCCCCGACCGGATCCGGTCGGTCTTCTCAAAGGCGAGCGGGACATGGGTATGGCCATAAAAACAGAGGGATGTGCTTTGGTAGGCGAAGCTGGCGTCCGCCTCCAGTTTGTCCAGCACATAGCCCCACATCTCCGGGGTATCCAGCGTGCTGTGTACAATCGTGAAGGTCTCCACCCGTGCCACATACTTGAGACTGGCCAGGAATTCCCGCTGCGCCGAAGATAGCGTGCGCCGCGTCCAGTCGACCACGTCGGCTGCGATTGGATGCAATCCTTCGAGCTTCTCGTCCACACCACAGTAGTGGTCATGATTCCCGCGCACGATCGGGCAATTCAATTCCTGGATTGTTTCCAAACATTCCACCGGACTGGCGTTGTAGCCGACAATATCCCCCAAACTGACATAGTGCGTCACGTTACGTTTGCGCGCATCGGCCAGCACCGCCTGCAACGCCTCATAGTTGGCGTGAATATCCCCTAGAATTGCGTATTTCATATCGATCAATATCGGATTTCAAATCCTGCAAACGCCCCGCTCGCCGGCTGCCACTCGCAGTGGGTGTCGGTTATATACCGCCCCAGCCTCGACCCCTGCAGTTCAGCCAAGTATGCTTCCAGCTTGCCACGCGCACCTTCCGCTTCCAAACGAACCGTGCCATCCCACTCGTTGCGCACAAACCCCCGTATCTGAAAAGTGCGGGCCAGCGTCTCCGCCGTAAATCGGAAACCGACTCCCTGGACCCGGCCGCCGAAAACAACAACCAGCTTGATTTCATCCTTACTCGACCACACATCCATAACGCAAGCCTAATCATTGATCCACCGTGGTTCAATCCCCTTTTACCCCACCTGCGATTCAGACAGTGGGGAGAGAGCCGTAAAGCATCAGGGTCTGGCTAGGACATATCCCTTGATTTGACGGCAGTTTTGACCCTGCCGGGTCGGCGGCGCTGAGGCGGGCTGCCAAAAATCTACAAAAAAAAGCTGCATCGGGAGTTTCTTCATGTAATTCGGTATCCGGCTTTAATAATAAGGATACAGAAATGGACGCCGACCAGCTTCGAAAACAACTCCAGCAGAGCCAGCGAGAGGCCGGCGATCTGCTCCGGGTGC
>SLLF01000255.1 GCA_007134175.1 Kiritimatiellia bacterium
AACGCCTGCATTCCATGCGGCGTGAGTTTCGATACGCTGACACCCCGCCACTTCTCCTTTAACAGTCCCTACGGGGCCTGTCCCGTCTGTCACGGCCTCGGCACCATGTTGGTGTTCGATGCGGATCTCGTGGTTCCCGACAAGACCTTGTCGCTGGACAAAGGGGCGGTGCACGCTTGGCGGCGGGGCGGGCGCCGGTTGATCATCTACTACAAAAATCTGTTGCGGGCGGTAGCCAAACATTACGGGGTATCCATGGATACCCCGTTTAACCAGTTGCCGGCCTCGTTTGTGCGCGTGCTGTTGCACGGGTCCGGTGAAGAGGAAATCGAATTCGGTTTTTGGCGGGGCGGGTCCCACCACCGCTACCGGAAACCCTTCGAGGGGGTGATCCCGAATCTGGAACGACGACTGGAGGAAACCGACAGCGAATTCACCCGCCAGCGGCTGCAGGGTTGCATGAGCCGGCAACATTGCCAGACGTGCGACGGTGCCCGCCTGCGCCCGGAAGCCGGGGCCTGCTTGATCGGCGGTAAATCCATTGTCGCTATCTGCCGCTTGTCCATCCAGGATGCCTTGGGCTTTTTCGAGAAGCTAAAGCTGCCCCGGCAGCAAGCGGCTATTGCGAAGGAAATCTTAAAAGAAATCCACGAGCGATTGCGCTTCCTGACCAATGTCGGCCTGGACTACCTGTCGCTGGATCGTGAAAGCGGAACCCTGTCGGGCGGGGAAGCCCAACGCATAAGACTGGCCACGCAAATCGGTGCCGGCCTGGTGGGCGTCCTGTATGTGCTGGACGAGCCGAGTATCGGCTTGCACCAACGGGACAACGAAAAGCTGTTGCACACGTTGCAGGAATTGCGTGATCTGGGCAACACCGTGGTCGTGGTCGAACATGACGAACAGACCATTCGTGAGTCGGACTATATCATCGACCTCGGCCCGGCGGCCGGGGTACACGGTGGCGAAGTGGTGTTTGCCGGTGAACTGGATGCATTGCTGGGGCAATCCAACTCGTTGACGGCCCAGTATTTGAACCGTACCGCCCGCATCGAAATCCCCGCCAAGCGTCAGCGGGCACGTCAGGGCTACCTCACGGTGCAGGGCGCAGCGGCCAACAACCTCAAAGGCATCAACGTTAGATTCCCCCTGGGGTTGCTGGTCACCGTCACCGGCGTATCCGGCAGCGGCAAGAGCACCCTGGTCGACGATATCCTGCGCAAGGCGTTATTCCGCGAACTGTATGGATCCAAGGAACGGCCCGGTGCGCACGCTCAGCTAAAGGGCGTGGATAAGCTCGACAAGGTGATTGTCATCGACCAGTCCCCGATCGGCCGCACGCCGCGCAGTAATCCCGCCACCTACACCGGCACCTTCAGTTTGATTCGCACGCTGTTTGCACAATTACCCGCCTCGAAAATGCGCGGCTACGGGCCGGGCCGCTTCAGCTTCAACGTCAAGGGCGGCCGGTGCGAAACCTGCAAGGGTGACGGGATACTGAAGATCGAGATGCACTTTCTGCCGGATGTCTATGTCCCCTGTGAACAATGTGGCGGCAAGCGCTATAACCGGGAAACGCTCGAGGTGCGCTACCACGGCAAGAGCATCGCCGACGTGTTGGCGATGACCATCGAAGAAGCCTTGCACTTTTTTGAGAAGGTGCCTGCAATTGCCCGCAAATTGATGACGTTGAATGAGGTGGGGCTGGGGTACTTGCATCTCGGGCAGCCGGCCACCACGTTGTCCGGCGGCGAAGCCCAGCGCATGAAGTTGTCGGCGGAGCTGAGCCGCAAAGATACGGGCCGGACGTTGTACCTGCTGGATGAACCCACCACCGGCCTCCATTTCGCCGATATCCAGCGGCTGCTCGGGGTCCTGACCCGGTTGCGGGCGGCCGGCAACACCGTCATTGTAATCGAGCACAACCTGGACGTCATCAAGACGGCGGACTACGTCATCGATCTGGGGCCCGAGGGCGGGTCCGGTGGCGGCACGCTGGTGGTGGCCGGGACGCCCGAGGATGTGGCCGCCCATCCCACGTCGCACACGGGGCGCTACCTACGGCCGTTGCTGGAATAGTCCGGCTTATTCCTCCAGGGAGAGCACCAGATAGCGACGGCCGCCACGCGGCATTTGCACCAGTATCATCGCGCGCCCGCCACGCGCTTCCGTCAGCGCGGCATCAAAGTCGGCTACCGAAGTGACGTCTGTACGATTGACCGTCATAATCACCATGCCCTGCCGCAATCCGGCCCGCCAGGCCGGGGTGCCGGGCTCCACGCCGCGTACCAGCACCCCTTCCGTGTTCGGTGGCAGTTGCAGCCGACGGAGTAAATCGGGCGTCAAGTTTGCGACATCCACCCCGATCTGTTCGCGCAGCTCGGGATCCGGCATGGCCGCTGCGGCACGCGGGTCACGTGCGCGGGTCACCACAGGCACCGCCTGTGATTCCCCGTCACGCACGACCGTCAGGGTGATCTCCGTCCCTGGCCGCAACGCCGCAATGCGGCGGCGGAATTGGGTGATGGTGCCGGGGGTGTCCCCGTTCAACGCCACGATCACATCACCGCCCTGCAATCCCGCCTCCTTGCCGGCGGTGTCCTCCCCGACTTCCGCGATTACGATACCATCCGTGTGATCCAGCTCAAAGGCCTCCGCCAACTCGGTTGTCAACTCCTGCAAGTAAATGCCTATCAGGCTGCGCTGCACCCGGCCGTCCTCGATCAGCGTCTGCTTGATGTCAACCGCCATGTTAATGGGAATGGCGAATCCGATACCCATATAGCCGCCGCTGCGGGTGAAGATGGCGGTATTGATACCGACCACTTCCCCGTTGATGTTCAACAACGGCCCGCCGGAATTGCCCGGGTTGATCGCCGCATCGGTTTGAATAAAATCCTCGAAGTCGGTGATACCCACCCGGTCGCGTCCGGTGGCGCTGATAATGCCGGCGGTTACGGTGGCCTGTAAACCGAAGGGATTACCAATCGCGATCGCCCACTCGCCTACTTCAAGCGCATCCGAGTCGCCCAGGACCGCCACCGGCAACTCGTCGCCGTCAATCTTCACCAACGCGATCTCCGTTTCGGGGTCGGTGCCGATCACTTCAGCCTCGAATTCGCGGCCGTCCGTCAACTTGACCACAATTTCGGTGGCATCATCCACTACGTGGCTGTTGGTCAGGATATAGCCGTCTGCCGAAATGATGAAACCAGAACCCTGTGAAAGCTGCTGGCGCGGGGCAGGCGATTGCGGTCCCCGGAAGCCCGGGCCGAAGAAAAAGTCGAAGGGACTCATGCCCGGGGCGGTCGGCGTCACGGTTTGTTCCGCGCGTATCGAAACCACCGCCGGTGTCACGTCGCGGGCAATAGACGAAAACGCCCGACCCGTTTCCCGCAGTGCCGCCACCTCGTCGGCCGGCACCTGCGCCACCCCCACGCCCAGAACAAAAATCATCCCAATCGAGTAATACCATCGAAATCTCATGCTAATCCTCCCGTTTGGGCAAGAGACAATCTTAAACGGTTAGCCGTTCAAAATTGGACTGGGCGAGGCAGACGCCCAGTGCCTGTCACCAGGCGAAGCGTCCGCCCAGCGCCACAAAGTTTGAGCCGCGGCCCCGGCTGAATAGGTCGAACCCCCCCGAGCGATGGTGCACCCGGGCAAACAGGGCGGCCCGCTGGTTGACCGGTTCCAGGGTGATTTCAAAGGGCATGAACAAGAGGCGCCGGGATGTGCGTCCATTCCGGGCGCGCTCGACGCGCGGCGTGGCCGAGGCCCAGGAGGGCCCAATGCCCAAACCCGCGCTGAGCCGCCAGCGACGGCTATACGGCCACGGAATGATCCGCAACATGATCGCCCCGTTGAGTTCGTAATGCTGCTGGAGCCCCCAATGGCGCGCCACGCCGATTTCCGCGTCCCATTCCGCAACGGGCGGCCAATCCGCCACTTGCCTGGAATAAAATAACGCCCCCACGTAGCTATCCTGAAAATCTGTGTCCCCGCGCACGATATCGACAAACCGCGTGTCTGTATACCGGCCGGCATAGATAATCCAGCGTCCCGGCCCGTAGGTTGTGGCCACGCCGGATACGGCACCTGCCACGTGCAGGTGTCCACTACACAGCACGGATAGGAGGATGAGCCGCCAACGGTGCCCAGGCCCGCTGCAGCAACTCAAAGCGTGTTGACCGGCCGGCATGCCGTTCACGGTTTTAATTTAGCGATTACGGTTGCCGTGACGCGATCAGGCTCCAGGTCGCGCAGGCAGGCTATGTCGCGCGTTGGTCGGAGGCAGCGCCGTGAACGGCAGGGCTGGCAGTCGAGCTTACCGTGCTGCAACACGACATGGCCGGATCCGTACGGACCCGTCCGTAGCGGATCGGTGGCGCCGAACAGGGCCACCACGGGTATGCCGAGGGCGGCCGCCATGTGCATCGGACCGGAATCGACCGTGACCAACAGGTCCATGGCCTGCAGCCAACGGCCCAGCTGAACCAAATCGGTGCGACCCGCAAGGTTGTGCAGCGGTGCGCGAACATGTTCTTGAATGAAGTCGAGAACGGTTTGATCGGACCCGCTCCCCAGCAGGAAGGCCTGACCGCCGCACGCAGCGTGTACCGCGTTGATGACGGTGGCAAAATGGGCCGGTGGCCAATTCTTGGTTTCCCAGCGCGAACAGGGCAGATAGGCCACGCGCGGTGAGGAACCCGTAACCGGCATCGGGGGAAATGAACATTCGAAAACCGGATCCGCCGGCGCTGACCCGATGTGCGTCACCACGTCCATGATTTCCTCGACGGCGTGCCGGTCCTTGTTGCGCGGTCCTGCGACTTCGGTGTAGCACCCCCGCACACCCTCGCGATAGAACGAGGGGCCGATCCGGCGGGGCGCCCGCGCGAGCCGGGCCGTCAGGGCGCTCTTGAAGAGGCCCTGTAGGTCCAGTACCGCATCGTAGTCGGTGACTCGTAACGCCCGGCAGAAGGAGCGGAAAGACCGGAAAAAGTGCCGGCGCGGGAACGTAATCACCCGGTCAACATCCGGAAAACAGCGGACCAAGGCCGCATATTCGGGTTGGGTAACCCAATCCACTTGCCGTGCTCCGCCATGACGCAACGCATGTACGGCCGGAAGGGCGTGAAAGATATCGCCCAGCGAACTCAGCTTGACCACTAGGATCCGGCCGCCGTTCAGAAAGGGCCGGGCCTTATCCATGAGGTGTGGCACCGGCATGCCGATCCGCCTGTTGCAGCAGTGTCACCAGTACCGCTTTTTGGGCATGCAGCCGGTTCTCGGCCTGATCGAACACCACCGATTGGGGACCGTCAATCACAGCAGCGGTCTGTTCATAGCCGCGCAAGGCCGGCAGGCAATTCATGAAAATAGCTGCCGGCTTGGCGCATTGCATCAGTTCTTCATTTACCTGGTAGGGCATTAAACGGGCCACCCGCTCGTCCAACTCCGAAGACGGCACATGGTAGCTCATCCAGGAATCGGTATAGACGATATCGGCTTCGGTAGCCGCCCTTTTGGCTGCCGCAGTGATTTCGATCGTGGCCCCGGTGCTGCCGGCAATGTGTTGGGCGCGCTCCACGACTTCCGGCTGCGGCGCATACGCCGCTGCGTCGGGGCAACCGACCGCTATGTGCATACCGGTCAAGGCGCAGCCCACCAGCAACGAGTGCGTGACATTGTTATTACTATCGCCGAGATAGGCCAGCTTTAGCCCTTTTAATGTGCCTTTCTTTTCCTTTATCGTCAGTAAGTCGGCCAGGATCTGGCAGGGATGGGCCTTTTCGGTCAGGGCGTTGATCACCGGTATGGTGGCGTAGCCGGCCAGCTCTTCCAAGTCGCTGTGCTTGAACAAGCGCGCCATGGCTATATCCACGTAGCGGCTGAAGGTCTGGGCGGTATCGGCCAGCGATTCCTTGCCCGACCCCAGGGGGGACGTTCGGGTATCATAATAGATTGCGTGGCCCCCCATCTGGGTCATGCCCGTTTCAAATGACAACCGCGTCCGCAGGCTGGGTTTCTCGAAAATCATCAGCAGGGTCCGGCGCTGCAGCGTGGTGGCATAGGCGGCAGGATCGGTCTTGATGGCCTGCGCCAGTTTGAGTGCCGCCTCCACCTGTGGTGCGGTCCAATCGGCCAGCGTTAGTAAGTGCAACATCACATGCTCCTTTTACCGGTTACCTAATCAGGTCGGCGTGGTAACGGTCAATTTCATTGTCCCGGTCGAAAGTCATGGCAATCAACGCGGTACGCACCCACATGCCGTTACGGACCTGCCGCCAGTACATGGCGCGCGGATCGCGGTCCACCGCCGGGTCAATTTCAGCGCGCCGCGGCAGGGGATGCATAATGATGGCGTGGGGCGGCAAAAGACCCAAATCATCGACCGTGAAATGATAGGCACTGGTATCGAGCAACCGGCTTTCCTGGGCCTGATCCCACTCGTCTTGAATACGGGTCATGTAAATGGCATCCACTTGCGGGATCACGGGCCGGAAATCGCCGGTCACCTCGTAGGCCATCCCGGCGGCGTCCAGCAGCGCCAGTATATCGGTGCCGATTTGTAGTTCGTCAGGGGCCACGAAGTAGGCCTTTACGCCGTCGAAATGCCGCAGCAGGGCGGCCAGCGAACGGACGGTACGCCCGCGGGCCAGATCACCGACAAACGCGATACGTTTGCCGTCAATGCCCCCGTTTTTCTCAAAGCTGCGCTGCAGGGTGTACATATCGAGCAGCGCCTGGGTGGGATGCTGATCTGCGCCCGAGCCGGCATTCAAGACCGGGACCGGCCGCTCCGAGTTGGACAGCAGCCAGGCGATCCGTTCCGCAAAGCCTTTGGTGGGATGGCGCATGATCAGCAGATCGAAGTAAGAGCTGAACGTGCGGACGGAATCCTCGTGCGACTCGCCCTTGATCTCACTCGAGGTGGCGGCGTCGCGCACTTCATTCGTTTGCATGCCCAGGATCTGGCAGGCGGCGGAAAAGGAGAGGAAGGTGCGGGTGGAGGGCTGTGAAAAGTAGAGCATAGCCCGTTTCTCGGCGAGCAAATCCTGCAGGAAACGCATGCCGCCGCGCGTTTTGGCGATGCGGCGTGTCCGGGTAGCCAGCTCGCAGATCCGCTCCACGAGGGGGCGGTCGAATTGTTGGGCGAACAGGGTATGGTTAGGCTTGCCTTTACGCAGAAAATAGGGCGCGCGCTCGTCAACCGATAATTGCTGATAATCCGCCCACGATATTCTCTTCAACGGGTTGTCTCGGTACATGGCACGATCTCCTTTCTGTTGAGTTGCGGCGCTGGCCCACGCTTGGGCGGCGATCATAACAACTTTACGGCCTGAAGACAATGAGAAAGACGGATCGGTCAGGACAAGCCGTGGTAGAGACGGTAGATCCAGTTTAGCAGTAGCAAGCTTCCGCCTAAGCCCAGCCACCATGGCCAGCGGCCATAGGGGGCCAGGCGTGGTCCCACGAATAGGCAGCGGCCGGTTAGCAGGGCCGCGGTGTGGATCAAGGCTACGCCCCAGACGCCGAGATAGATCAAGAAAACGATCGGTGCGCGCTGCCAGGCCCATGGCCAGGCACCTTGGCTGACGGCCGCGAACGCGCGCGTGAGCCCGCAGAACATGCAGGACCACCCGGTGAGACGCAGAAACGGACACAGCGGGCCGAGCTCCCGGAACGGAAACAACCAACCGGCCACCAGACCGCCCCACGCCAGCAACGCCCACGGCAGGTGACGCCGCCCACATTGCCGCCGGGTGGCGGGCCGTGCCTCCCATAACCCGGATGACCGGGAGAGGCCCGATGGCGCTTCTTTGGGGTTTGCGGGGTCGTGGCCCGGCTTCAAGTCGTGGGTTCCGTCGGCGGTGGCGGGAATCCGGCATCGCGCGCGGGATGGTCGAGCGTCGGTTCCACCACTTCCGCCTCGGTTACGCCATTGAATATCTCGCGATAGGCTATCGCTACTGCCGCATAGGCAAACGGCAAGGCGAAGATCAGGCCCACGCCGCATAGCATCATGCCGACGACCATCGCCACCTGCAGGATGGCGTTGAACGCCAGAAACATCCAGAAATTGGCTTTCACCGTCTCGAACGATTTCATGAAAGCCGGCCAAAAATCCATCCGCTTATCTACAATCAGAAACATCGTAAAAAGCGCCACCGTACCCAGTGCCACGCTAAAGAACAGGCTGGCTAGAAAGCCAAAAACCGGCACAACCGCCAGGATGGTCGATGCCACGAGGTCAACGACCACGTATACGAGTAGGAATAAAAATGTTTGCAGGAAAAAAGGGAAACCTTGGAATACGTCGCCGATTTCCGGTTTGGGTTCGGTCCCGTCCTTCATCCGCAACAGCATCAGTATAAAGCCGGCCAGCAGCGGTCCGGCTAGAATGCCCAGCGTAACCGCCGATAAGAGAACCACCAGGAGAGCGGCCACCGTTAGCGTCGCCATATTGTTCTTGTACAAATTAAACCCTTGTTCCAACCATTCACTTAGACGGACTTCTATCGGTTGCATGCGTCAGTTCCTCCTCTTGAATGCGATAAAATGCTGACCACCGCCTTACTAGGTTTGATCAGCAAGAAAGTCAATAGTAAATTTGTTCTGGCCAGCGATTGCGCTGTTGTAAAGGTGCGTGAATAGAGGCTGAAAAGAGGGTGGTTAATGTCGATCCCCCCGATTGGCCTCGAAAACCCCAATAGTTTTGAGTGGAGGACAAAAAAGCGGATTATTTGGACCACAACGCGCTTGACGCGGGGATGGTTTGCGATGATTGCACCGGCGAACACCCGGCCGCACGGGACACCGTGATAAGTCGCACGCTCGCTTGCTGTCATTTTGAGCGAAGCGCAGCGTAGTCGAAAAATCTCGTTTGCCGACAAGCCGTGTCGCCTTTTAATCCGTTCCCAATGCGATGGTGACTGGCGAAGACGGAGATGTCTTCCTATCTCGACTTCGCTTCGCTACGCTCGACATGACAAAGTCCCTTCATACTCAACAACAGCCTCCATACACGCTCCTCCCAACAATTACTCCACCAATTTCTTACAGCGCAATCGGCTGTGTTCTGGCGATCCGGTATTGGCGTTGCCTGCTGCTTGGGTTACTATCGGGGATATCAAATCGCATTGAGGAATCGTTG
>SLLF01000360.1 GCA_007134175.1 Kiritimatiellia bacterium
GTTGTATTATCCCGTCGATGAAACGATTCGCCGCGATCTGGTTAAACGAGCCGATGCGGCCGGCTATCCGGTATTGGTGGTCTTGGCGGACGTTCCAGTGTTCGGCTACCGGGCCAAAGAGATGCGTAATGGGTTAACGCTACCGCCTAAACTTCACTCGCGCGCGTTTCTTCAAATCTTGCAGCGCCCGCGGTGGGCATGGGCGACATTGCGGCACGGGGTGCCGCAATTCGCCGTGCTGCGGCGCTACCTGCCGGCCAACCCCTCATTGGAACATCTCGGCGCGTTTATGAACGAAACGTTCGATGGACGCCTGACGCGCGATCGCCTGGCGGAATTGCGAGACTTGTGGCCGGGTAAACTGGTTGTGAAGGGGCTTGTCAATGAAGCGGATATGGAGACCGCATTGGCGCTGGGCGTGGATGGCGTAGTCGTCTCCAATCATGGCGGGCGGCAGTTGGATGCGGGGGAATCGACGATCCAGTCGCTGATCCGCCTGGCACCCGCCTACGGATCGCGGGTGGCGTTGATGATGGATGGGGGCATTCGCAGCGGAGTGGATGTGGCCCGTGCATTGGCCTGCGGCGCGGCCATGGTGTTCATGGGGCGCCCTTGGGTGTACGGCGTCGGCGCGCTGGGCGACCGCGGTGGGCATCAGGTGGCGGAAATGTTCCAGCGGCAGTTAATGCAGGTGATGAGCCAGGTCGGTGCGGCCTGTCCGGCGGATATAGCGCAACACTTGATCAAGCCGACACCCGCACATGAACGGCAAGGAATATAGCATTGAGGCCCTTGCAACGCCTGTCGTGGCATGGGCGTACCGCCCATGAATCACGGGCAAGACTTGCCTGCGCCTGCGCGCAAGCAGGTGCCCGCGCCACCTGGTGTGACTGGAAGTTTTACAACAGCCTCGAATGCTGCAGTGTCCGCCCGGTGGCGGTATGAAGCGGGTTGGGAGGGATGTGCATGCGAATAGCAGTGGTAGGGACGGGGATAGCCGGTTTGGGTGCGGCGCATGTGCTGCAACGGGCCGGGTGCGACGTGACCTGCTTTGAGCAGGAGGCTGAACCGGGTGGCCACGCCCATACAGAGCGGGTTGCGCAGAACGGTGAGGTGCAACCGGTAGACACCGGATTCATTGTCTATAACGAACCGAACTATCCCCTTTTCACTCGCTTGTTGCGCGAGCTGCAGGTGGCCACGCAGCCCAGCGACATGTCGTTCGGTTGCTATAACGAAGTCAGTGGGATTATGTATTCCAGTCGGGGACTGCGCGGTCTCTGGGCCCGGCCCCGTAATGTGGTGTCGCCTGCGCTCTATCGCATGGTGGCGGATATTGCCCGCTTTAACCGGCTGGCTGGAGAGCAGTTGCGGAGAACTACGGAACCGGGTTTGCTGTTGGGCGATTTCCTGCAACAACAGCGTTTCTCCCAGGTGTTTATCGATCATTATATCAGCCCTATGTCCGCCGCGATCTGGTCCGCGCCACCCGGAGCCACGCTCGATTTCCCGGCTGAAACGTTCTTCCGGTTCTTCAACAATCACGCCCTGCTCAAACTGGCTCCGGATATTCAGTGGCGTACGGTCTGTGGTGGCAGTCGATCCTATGTGCAGGCGCTGGTTAGGCCATTTAGCGACCGCGTGCATACTCGTACAACAGTCAGGCACGTGATCCGGGAAGCCGATCAAGTACGGTTGCAACTGGCCGGCGGTGAAGATCAATTTGTTGATCGCGTGGTGCTGGCCGTGCACGCCGATCAAGCGTTGGCGATCCTTGACCAGCCGTCCAAGTCCGAACAAGAACACCTTGCGGCTTTCCCGTATCAGCCCAACCGGGTGGCGCTGCATAATGACATTTCCCTGCTGCCGCCCGCCCGGCGGGCGTGGGCTTCATGGAACGTGCGGTTGACGTCCGCCAGCCAGCGCGGGGAAAGCCCGTTGACCATGACGTACCACATGAACCGACTGCAGGGCATGCCGGAGCGGTATCCCTACTGCGTTTCGCTGAATCCAGCGGCGGACTGGTGCGACCGGTTGCACGCCAAGCAACAAGAGGCGGGGCCGCGCATTTTCTTTGAAACCTCCTATGCGCATCCGGCCTATACCGCGCACAGCTTCGATATACAGCCCCGGTTGGCCACACTTAATGAGCACGGCCCGGTCTATTTCTGTGGGGCATGGTTCGGGTACGGATTCCACGAGGACGGGTTGCGGTCGGGCGTGGCGGCTGCGCGTGCGCTGGGGGTGGAGTGGAACTGATGCGCTCACGTATTTGTCGAGGCGAGATTATCCATGCCCGCCAGCGGGACCACCGCATGGTCTTTCGCCTGGTCGTGCCGCTGATCTGGGTGGACCTGGAGGAATTGCCTGCACTGGATCGCCGCTGGCGCTGGTTCGGGCATAACCGGTCGCGGCTCTGGTCGCTGCGCGACACGGATTACCTGACGTCCGATCACGCTGCCATCCGTGAAAAACTGGCGGCGTGCTTGCATGAGCGCGGCATTGAATTGGAGCCGGGCACCCGGGTGATGCTGCTGACGGCACCGCGCTATTTTAATTATGTATTCAATCCGGTCTCCTTCTATTTCGGTTTTTCGGCCGGTAACGAGCTGCGCTTTGCCTTGGCCGAGGTCAACAATACCTTCAAGGAAAAACATCTGTACGCCCTTGATGCGCGCGGGCAGCGCCCGGCGGATAACGGCTATGCGTTCACCCGCGATAAGGCGTTTCACGTGTCACCCTTCATGGACTTGGCCGGTCACTATCACTTTCAATTCCAGTTCATGGATGAGGGTGTGGATATTACTATCAATCTGGAAAAAGCGGGGCGACCCTCTTTTCATGCTCGTTTGCGTGGTCATTTTTTACCCTTTGCCACGACTTCCTTCTGGCGGACGCTGGTGCGTTATCCGCTGGCAGGTTTGATCACGATGGCGAGGATTGTGATGGAAGCAGTTAAACTATATGGGCGGGGAGCTACCGTGTTCGAGCGCCCCACGCCGGTGCACGCCGACACCATTGGGCGTCGGGAACCAGGTGCTATGCCCTGGACTGCGCGGGCGGTAGTCCGTGCCCTAGAGGGCATCACTCACGGGCGGTTGGCGCTGGAGTTGCCGGACGGGACCACGTCCAGCTATGGCCGTGGCGAAGAGGATCAGGCTGTTGTTTGGCGTGTGGCGGACTGGCGCGCATTGCACCGGATTGCCTTGGATGGGGACATTGGGTTGGGCGAGTCGTATATGAACGGTGACTGGACCACCAACGATCTTACCGCGTTCATACGTCTACTATTGGACAACCGTGAAGCACTGGAGGCTGTGGCCAACGCGTCGTGGGGCCGGCGGTGGCTGAACCGGTATTTGTCTTGGCGGCGACGCAATAACCGGCTAGGAAGCCGTCGCAATATTGCGGCCCATTACGATCTTAGCAACAAAATGTTTGCGAAATTTCTTGATGAGCACATGGCCTATTCCTGTGCAGTGTTTGCCCATTCCGACCAATCCTTGGCGGATGCCCAGCGTAATAAGTTTGAGCGTTTGTGCCGCAAAGTCGATTTGCAGGATGGCGATGAGTTGCTCGAAATTGGCTGTGGCTGGGGCGGATTTGCTTGTTATGCCGCGCGCTTCGCCGATTGCCGCGTCACGGCGATCACCCTGTCCGAGTCCCAATATACAGCGGCCAAGGAACGGGTCGAGCGGGAAGGGCTGGCTGAGCAAGTCATGGTGAAACTTCAGGATTACCGGTCGTTGACCGGCACCTATAACAAAATAGTTTCAATCGAGATGTTTGAAGCGGTGGGGTATGCCTACTACCCCGCCTTCTTTCAAGCGATTGAGCGGTTGCTGAAATCAGACGGCGTTTTTGTTATGCAAACCATTTCTATCCCCGATCAACGGTTCGCAGCGTATCGCCATTCATTCGATTGGATCCGCAAATATATTTTCCCGGGTGGCTTGCTGCCTTCCCTGGAGGCGATTCAGCGCAACGTGACGCGTCACTCGCGGTTGGTGGTGCAGGACGTGGAGAACATTGGAACGCACTATGCCCGGACCTTACGCCACTGGCGGGAGCGGTTCAACGTGCGCTGGCCGGCCATTCGGAAGCAGGGATTTGACGTACGTTTCGAGCGGATGTGGAACTTCTATTTCAGCTATTGCGAAGCGGCGTTTGCCGCCCATTATCTGGGCAATCTGCAAATTGTCCTGGCGCGTGCGCAACGGTCGCAACCGGTGCCGCGGGTCTAGTTCCGGCGCTGTCCCAACACATCCTCCACCACCAGCCGGAATTGCTCCCAGTGCTCGGCCAGCGCGGATACCGCATCTTGACCCAGTCCGACCAGCAGACCCAGTATCAGCGCACACAGCAAAGGACGACCAGACCGGGCCAACAGCCAGAATAAGCTGTAGCCGGGGACCACTATGCAGAGTAGGCCGGCAAACCAATCGTCCTGGAAAGCCAAGCCGATAACCAGCAGGTGCAGGATCAGTACGGCATGCAGTGCATACGCCGCAGAGATCGTGGTTGGCCAAGGCCACCAGTCTCCGTAGCGGCCGGCCGCCATGACCCCGCCGACCAGCATAAACACTAGCCAGGCGGCTCCCGCTGATTGCGGTATGGCGCGGCGTGACTTGATGTTACCGGTGTGCTGGGATGAAGGTGTGGCCGTTGGGTGAGTGACTGTGGCCGGTGTGTTCGTCGCGACCGGTGACAAGCGTGACGCCGCCGGGCGTAACCGCAAACCGGACGAAGTCGAAGCGGGGGGCGTGTCAGGGGGACGGTTCATCAGAGATCCGCCGGAAAAAGTGCCACTAGGTCGTTACCCTGTTTGCGCCGGGTGTTGCGTAACAGCGCTCCCTGCAAGTGGTGCACGGTGCGGTATACAGCACTCAAACCCAGCATGTTCCACTCGTGCGCACAACGCCGCGCAAATGGCTTGAATAGATCCGCCCATTCCTCCTCGTCCGGTTGGCGTCCATCATGTGTACAGCGTAACAGCACAAAGCGGCCGGCGTGTAATTCCGCCTGGGCGGCCAGCCCTCCCTTACCCAGCAGCAGTTGTCCCAGCGTGATTTCGATCGTCTGCGGTGGCTCAATCGCGTGGAACGCGTGCAGGCAGCAATCCCGTATCATGTGAAACGCCGCCTCATACGGCGCAGTAAGCCCTGCCGGTGCCGCTCCGGCATGAATCCGAATTGCCGGTAGTAACAAGGTTCCCATCTCCTCGTGTAATCCGTTGACCACCTCGTGGGCCAAGTCTACCAAATTAATTTCCACGGGCTCCCCTTCCAGCCCATGACAGAAGCGCACCAATTCGCTATTGAGTTGCCGCAAGTGGTCGGCCGCCGCGATCATTTTGGTGCTGATATCAAGTTCCGGGGACTCAGCCGGCAACAGCCGTTGCAGGAGCTGTGGATATTCACAAACCGGCATCAGCAAGTTCGCCAAGGAATGGGACATCGCCCGGAGCAGAGGATTGTATGAGCCAAAACAGGGATCTTCCAAACAGGTAAATCGAACCCGCTTAAAACAAGTCGCGTCCTCAACTAAATCAGCTGCTGCACCCGGCTCGGAAGGCCTTGCCATCTGCATGGTCAAGCTCATGTAATAAACCGTAAATTATTCATCACCGCTATAGAAGCAAATTCCGTTCCATGTGCAGCCTCGTTTTTTGAATTGTTGGGGGAAATGGTAAAAAGAATGCCCATTTGACTGTGGGGAATGTAAAGGCTGGTTTAGAACGGAAAGATAGGCAGAATGATCATCCTATTTTTGCGAAAAATTCGCATAACTATGGAGCGGCGGCCCGCTGTCACGTGGTGCTCGGGGCGGGAGTCGAACCCGCACGACCTAAAGCGGTCACTAGGCCCTCAACCTAGCGCGTCTGCCATTCCGCCACCCGAGCGGGATTAACCGTCAACGTCGACCATCATAGCCGTTTGTCCCGCAGCAACAAGCCAAAATGCCCATCATGCTGCGGGCCATCATGGCAACCGCTGCCAAAGTGGGACGGCGTCATCTGTCCGGTGGCGCATGGCGTCCGCCAGTTCCTTGGCAGCACATGGGCCAGCCTCGAGGGCCACGATAGTTAACGCAAAGTCAAAAGAGGTTCCGGGACCTTGGCTGGTGACGAGTTGGCCGTCGATCACCACCGGATCATCGCAGCGGTCGGCGGTATCCAGCCGATCGGCCACCGCTGGGTGGGAGGTGACCCGTTTCCCGTCCAGCAGGCCGGCTGTGTGCAGCACCGTGGGACCGGCACAAACCGCGCCTAGCCAGCGGCCCGCGCGGGCGTGGGCCTGCAACGCGGCGATAACGCGGTCGTCGGCGATCAGTTCCCGGGTGCCAGGCGCACCACCCGGAATAACGATCCAGTCGTACTCGGCGGGATTGACTTCGTCCCACGTGCCATCCGGCACGAGGCGGACTTGGCGGGAGGCCGTGACCGGGCCCGCCTGTAACCCTGCCGTGGTGACAGACCAGCCGGCTCGGCGCAGCACATCGATTATAATGACGGCTTCCATCTCCTCCACCCCATTCGCTAGGGGAACCAATGCCTTAACCATGTCAGCGCCTTCCTTTCATCATCGTGTCCAGTAACTGTGCCGCCTGTTCCTGCAACCGTTTGCCCCACAACGGGCCCTGCGCTTCCTGCAGTACATCCAGCAAGGTGTCCCCGCTGCAGATCACCACACCGCTGGATCCGGTCAGGCCATCCGGCAGCGATCCACCGACGAAACAGAGCACGGGTTGCACGTCGATGTCTCGTTGCAGCGCGGCGACCACCTGGCGTCGCAAGTCGGCGGCGGCTGTTTTGACTTGTGACAGCGGCGGGCGGTCAGGCTCCTGGCCATCATAGCGGATGCGTCCGTCGCGGACGGCAATCGAGCCATTCCAAAATTTGGTTTCCACCAGATAGAGGCCGGTTGGCCCAAGGACGACGTGATCGTAGTCGATCGCCTGTTGCCACCAGCCGGGATTTTCGGTCAATCCATGATAGACGCGGTAACCCGCTGGCAGAAAGGATAGGGTACGCGCGACCCATTCTTCGCCGCGCGCACCCTTGATAAAGGATTGCAACCGTTCCCGTCCGGCGGTAAACGACCAGGCCAGCCCGCCCGCCAGCGCCAGAAAGGCGGCGCCGACCATGGTGTTGTTCAAGGGCGGATACGGCCACGCGGCGCGTAGCAGGTAGCCCGAGCCAAGGGCAATTAACGAGAACGGCCAGGCCACTCGTAACAGTCCAGCCATGCGCGGGGCCTCGCCGGGACTGCCTTGGACGCGGGCAAACTGTTCGGGCCGTGGCGCGTTGCCGGAGCTGGGTGTACGAGGAGGCACGGTTCATTCCCCGGGGCGTGGCGTGGTGTCCTGTTTCAGGTAGGCCCGCGCCTCCTCCGGGTTGTGGAAAATATGAAGCCGATCCTGCAGGCCCAGTAATTCCAGCGTCTTGAGGATGCGATCGCTGATGCCGCACAAGGCCAAATGTCCATTGTTCAACAGGGTGCGCTTGTGCAAGGCGGCCACGCAACCAATGCCCTTGCTGTTGATATAGTCGAGTCCCTGCCCATCCAGCAGTATCCGTTCGCCGTGGTGGTGGCCCAGTTTATCCATGGCCCGCTGGAAATCATTACAGGTCAGCGAATCAACGGGGCCATATACCCGGCATTCACGGATAGGGCCATGCTTGACCACCTTGAATTTGAATGTGTTGGCATCCATGCCAAACCCCTCTTAAAAATCGACCCACACCTTCACGAACCCGCCGCCAAAACGCGCCCGATGCCAGTTGACGGCGGCGCCGCCCTCAAGGCGGAACGTGTCACCGGCAAAAACCATGCTCCCGGCAGTGCGTGCCTGCAACTGCTCCGACCGGTCACTTAGACGTTCCTCGCCGGTTTCGCGATGATCCGACAACAGGCTCACGATGGCCATGGTATTCAAATACCACGGCCCTTGCAAGGGCCAAGCATGGCCGGCGAACAGGATGCGATCGTAGCGGTCGGTCCATAAGGTGGCCTTGGAATCATGCGCGAACACCCAGTCTTCGTCGAACCGCACATGCAGGGCGCCAGCGCGCCAGCCCAGCCATTCCTCCCGCTGAGTGGTATACTCCAGGGAAGCAATCCAGTACGTGCGTTGCAGGGTAAAGGCAGCGGGATCCCGTTGCGCCAGGCCGTCCCGCTGGTGATCGCTCCATTCCCCCAGCCAGCGCAGGTGCCAGGCCGCTTGTGCATCGGGAAACCAGTAGAGTTCGACATCGCCTTGGTATTTCTCGAAATGGAAATCGAAAGATTCGCTTGGGTTCAACCAGCGGCGTGGTGGATCCAGATCCGCGTGCAGGGTCCAGCGCCAGGACGGCCGCGGCTGCCAGGCGACGGATACTTGAATGTTGGGCACGGTGTGCATCCGGCCTGCGTCCATGTTCTTCGTGTCGTACAGCCAATTCGGCCACATCAGCTGTAGACGGCCGGTCCAGCGGGCGCCGGCCTGTTCGATCGCCGCACCGATATCGGCGAGCGCCTTGTTGGGTACCGGCTCGCCCAGAATCTCAATCCACCCGGCGTTTCCCCAACGACGGCCCAAGCCCGTTGTGAAGCGCTGATAGCTTCCGTCGAAATCGCGGTCACGCAAGTAGTGAACCTGAACGCGATAGTGGTCCGTCAGTTCGTGCTGCACATCCAGAAGATGCACCAGGTAAAGATCCCGGCTGCTCAACGATCCGCCAGCCCCGTGGAAGTAGTTCGTCGCCTGGGCGAGCTGCAGGCGGGTATCCAGTCCAGGCTCGTAGGTCCAGCGATTGATGAAGAAATTGGGTCCCAACGCGAAGTCGCGTCCGGCCACCTCGTCGCCTCGAAAATAGGGTGCTGCCGTCCACGGTCCCACCAGGATCAGCAACCCCAGCAGCACGCCGCGATACGTTAGCCAATGATAACCGCGCCTTTCGCTCATCTCATCCCATGTCTACGCTGTCCGGCCGGTCCCTGTCAATTCGTCGTTGATGCAGGACAGATGGGATGCGGGGTAGGCCACAAGCAGAGAAGCCCGCCGCAGTCGCGACGGGCTTCTCCTGTGGTGTGTGTGCAGGGATGAGGTTACTTGATGAACAGCATCTCCTGGTAGGTCGGCAACGGCCACA
>SLLF01000090.1 GCA_007134175.1 Kiritimatiellia bacterium
CCGAAGTCCGCCTCGATCCGTTGAGTCGTTTTCAGGAGCGGGTGCAGCAGCTCGACCGGTTTTATGATTTGTTCTTTGCTTTGTATGATGAATTTCTTACGCGGCGCAGCCGCCCGGAAGAATGGCGAGATGAGGTCGTTCGCATTCGGAAATGGGTGCAGGACCGTTAAGTGTAGAGCGGAAATGAAAAGGGCCAGTTGCCACGATGAATAAAGCTAAAAAGTGGTGGGCGCGAAATTGGAAGTGGTGATCGTCCCCGTTTACCCCCCGCTCCTTAATCCGTGCCGGGTGGCCGCTATAGGAAAAATATGAAAATCCGATTGTGTTGTTTGCTTCAGTGCATGTGGTGGGGTGCGGTAGCTGTATCCCTGGCGACTGGAGAGCCGGTATGGTCGTGGGAGGATTGCCTGCATGAAGCCGCGCTCCACAATCCGCAGTTGGCCGGTGCGGACGCTCGTTTGCAGGCCGCGGAAGCGGGGAGGGGCGTAGCGCGGTCGGCACTTCGTCCCCAAGTGGGGGCGGGGGCCGGAGCCGAACGCCGAGGCGTTCGCGATAACATTTCTAGAACCACCACAGAGTTCCGGACAACGGTCGGGGTGGACCAGCTACTCTATACCGGTGGCCGCCTGACGGCCGGTGTGCGCGAGGCGTCGGCTGCAAAGGAGGTCAGCGAAGCCATGGCCTGGGGGGTTGCAGCGGAGGTGACTTTTGCCTTGCGTGCCGCGTTTATCGAACTGCTGCATGCCCAGGAGGAGCAGCAACTTCTTGAACAGGTAGAGCAGCGTCGTCAGAACAATTTGCAGCTCGTGGAGCTATTATACGATGGGGGCAAGGAACACAAGGGGTCGCTGGCCGTGAGTGCGGCTTCCTTGTTCCAGGCGACAACGGATGTACGGTTGGTCGCCCGCCGGATCGCGTGGGCGCGCAGCTTGCTGCAGCGTACCACCGGGTTGGAGACCATTCATGATGACTTGACCGTAGCCGGGGAATTGGCCGTGCTACCCCCGCCGTCCCAAGTGGACTGGCACACAGTGGTAGAGCGTACGCCGGAATATGCGCGGGCGGCAGCGGAGCGGCGGGCGGGCGCGGCGCGAGTCGAGCGCGCGCGCAGTGGGCGGCGTCCGGATATCACCGTGTCCGGTCAAGCCGGTCGGTTTGGCGACCACGACGCCTTTGAACGCGACCAGTGGCAAATGGGAGTGGCCATTGCCTACCCATTCTGGCCCGGTGGCCGCCACCGGCATGAGGTGGCCCAGGCCCGTTACCTGCTCAATGAGATCGAATTTGCCCTGGTCGACATCCGGCAGCAGGTGCGGCTGCTGCTGGAGGAGCGCCTGCATGCCTACCGCAATGCCATAGATCACGTCGAGGTCCGGCAACGGTTTCTGGACGCATCGGAATTGCGGGCGGAAATAGCCCGTCAACAGTACACCAGCGGTCTGCTTTCGTTCGAGGATTGGTCGCGCATAGAAAATGACTTGATCGATAATCAGCGGCTGGTCCTGTCTGCCATGCAGGCCGCAATGTTGGCCGAGGCCCGCTGGTTGCGGGCGGCAGGCACCACGGCCTTTGAGTCGATCACACCCGGAGATAACCCATGAAACGGTTTTGGCTTCTATTATTGGTCGGCGGCATCGTGTGGGCATCGGTCTATATCCACGGGGCGCTGCGGCAACGTACGGACGCGCCCGACTACACCTACGAGCGGGTATCGTTCGGCCAGGAGTCGTTGTCGGTGTGGATTGACGCGGCCGCTGAAGTGCGCCCGCGCAATCGGTTGCAGGTTCGTCCGCCCTTGGGAGGGCGCGTCGAGGAGGTGCTGGTGGTCGAAGGCGAGCAGGTGGTTCAGGGACAGATCCTCGCCTGGATTAGTTCCACGGAGCGGGCGGTCCTGTTGGACGCGGCCCGGGCGCAGGGCGTGGAGACGCTCGAACACTGGATGGACATCTACCGTCCCACGGCGTTGGTGGCTCCGTTGGATGGAACGATTATCGCCCGTCGGGCGGAACCGGGCCAGACCCTGACCCCCGCCGACGCGCCGCTGGTCATCTCGGACCGGCTGATCGTGGTCGGGCGTGTGGACGAAACCGACATCGGATCAATTAACGTGGGGCAGGCCGCCCGCATCACACTGGACGCCTATCCGGATGTCGCCATCGAGGGCCGCGTGACGCATATCGGCTTTGAAGCACAAACGGTGGACAACGTTATTATCTATGAAGTGGATGTAGAAATAGAAGAGGTTCCTGAAGTCATGCGGAGCGGGATGACAGCAACGGTGGCGTTCCTCGTGATCGAAACGGGGGAGGTGTTGACTCTGCCCGCGGACGCGGTCGATGAGCGCGATGCCATCCCGCAGGTGTGGCTGGCGGCCGCCCCCACCGCCCAGCCTGAACCTCAGCCGGTAACAACCGGTGCCCGGTCGGCAGGCCGGATCGAAATCGTGGCGGGCCTGGATGGTTCGGAACCGGTTGTCCGCCGCGTCTTTGAGTTACCTGCTACGGAGGATGCGCGGGGCGCGCCGTTTTTGCCCCGGCGCCGATAACCTCATGTTGCACATCGAAAATATTCAGCGGAAATACCGTATCGGATCCGTCGATATTCACGCCCTGCGCGATGTCTCCTTCACTATCGAGCAAGGGGAATTTGTCGCGATCACGGGCGCGTCGGGGTCGGGGAAGTCGACGCTGATGCACATTATGGGGTTGCTGGACCACGCGGACGGCGGCCGGTATAGGTTGGCGGACCAGGATACCGGTAAGTTGTCTGAGCGTGAGCGGGCCACCTATCGGTCGCGATTTATCGGGTTCGTGTTTCAGCAATTCAATTTGCTGCCTCGGGCAAGTGCACTGGAGAATGTGTCGCTACCCCTTATTTATAACGATCATCCTGACCCAATGGATCCGGCTGCCCTGCTGGATCGGGTCGGATTGGCGGATCGCCAGCGCCATACGCCGGCGGAATTATCCGGTGGCCAGCAGCAGCGCGTGGCCATTGCCCGCGCCTTGGTCAATCGGCCCCCGGTGTTGCTGGCGGACGAGCCCACGGGCAATTTGGATTCACGCAGCTCTGCTGAAATAATGGATTTACTGGAGGGACTGCATAGCGAAGGCTTGACGGTCATTATTGTTACCCACGATCCAGAAGTCGCGGGGCGCGCCCGGCGGCGGATTCAGTTGCACGACGGGATGGTCGTGGAAGATACGTCTGCCCAGGTACCTGAACCGATGGCCACGCCACCGCAGTCAGACGGATTGCGACCTTGGGCGGCCCGCGCACAACGTCGGCTGTATGAAGGGCTGCTGATGTGTCGTGAGGCCGGTCGCGCCATGCGGGCCAACCGGGTCCGCACGTTTCTCTCCATGCTCGGCGTGTTGATTGGTGTAGCCGCGTTGATATGGATCATGGGCATCAGCCGAGGTGCGCAGACGGCTGTGGAGGAGCGGATTGCCGCCATGGGCGCAAACATCATGATCGTGCGACCGGGGCGCGTCGAGGTCCGTGGCGTAGCGCTCGGGGCAGGAGCGGTATCGCGTTTGACGTTGGACGATGTGGAGGCGATTCGGCGCATCCCCGGCGTATTGCGTGCGGCGCCGACCGTATCCGGCGCACAGCAGGTGACGGCACGAGGCCGGAACTGGCGGACACGCGTCATCGGGACCACGCCGGCGTATGCCGTGATGCATCGACGCCATCCGTCTTTTGGCCGGTTCATTAGCGAGGAGGATGTCCGGCATCGGCAGCGGGTGGCGGTGCTCGGCACCCAAGTGGTCCGAGAGCTATTTGATGGCGTAAACCCCGTGGGAGAAACCATTCGCATCGAGCGTGCCGCCTATACCGTGGTCGGGATACTTGATGATTCGGGGATTAGCTTTTTCGGACATGACCAGAACGACCAGATCATTATCCCCGTCACCACGGCCATGTGGCGGTTGTTCGGGCGGCGCTATATCGATGCGGTTGAGGTGGAGGCTGTGGCGCAGGAGCGCTTCCCTCAAGTAGAGGAGGATATCCGTGCGGCCCTGCTGCGCGCGCACCGGATACCCGGTGACCAACGCGACGCCTTCCGTTTCCGGAATATTGCCGAAATTCAAAAGACGATCGAGGAGACGAGTCGTACCATGGAGCTGATGGGGATTATGCTCGGTGTGGTTTCCCTGTTGGTTGGTGGTATCGGAATCATGAACATCATGCTGGTCAGCGTTACAGAGCGGACCCGGGAAATCGGGTTGCGTAAGGCCATCGGCGCCAAACAAGGTGATTTGCTGGTCCAATTCCTCATTGAATCCACTGTGGTCAGTTTATGCGGAGGTGTGCTAGGGATTGTGGCCGGCTTCTACTTGGCGCATGCCGTGGGCCGCTGGGCGCAGTGGGTCATTCACATTTCACCGGCCACGGTAGCCGTCGCCTTTCTCTTTTCCGCCTGTGTCGGCGTGGTGTTCGGCTTTTCCCCTGCGCGCAAAGCGGCGAAACTGGATCCGATTCAGGCGCTGCGGTATGAATGAGGTAAGATGTTACCGAGGATCTACCCAAGCATCGGCTCAGGTAGCTAGGCACGCCTCGTAGGTGGTCGGCAGCGGAACGGTGTCCCCGACCCGTTCCTGCCAGGCGGCCAAACGGGATAGCAGTCGCTCAACGATTTCACGGGCGGCGGGATCGCGCAGGCGATTGTGGCGTTCGCCCGGGTCGCTGGCCAAGTGGTACAGCTCGGTGCCGAATCCGCCGTGACTGACGTTGAGCTTCCAGCCGTCCGGTGAGATGACCGTGCGGATGGGGTCGCGAACGGCCGCCCATTCCGTCGCTCCGTCCACCTCCGGCAACAGGCGATCGGGCATGACGCCTTCCGCTTGCGGATCGTAATTGCCGAATCCACTGTCCTTGCCGTTCCATTCGATAAACACATGATCTTCAGCGGGTGGTGTGCCGTCACGCACAGTGGCCGCCAGCGATTGCCCGTGTACCTCTTCCGGCACCGTTTCCCCGAGCAAATCAAGCAGGGTCGGCACCAGATCCACCTGGCTGACCGGCTGGACGATGCGTTGCATCCCGGCATTACGTCGACCGGGCACCTTGACCAGCAGCGGCACGCGGGCGGCTTCCTCATACTGCACCATCTTGGTCAGTAGTTGATGGCTGCCCATCATATCGCCGTGATCACTGGTAAAGACCACCACCGTGTCATCCTCCAGTCCCGCCGCCTCGATCGCGTCCAGGATGCGGCCGACAGCGGTATCGACCATGCTGACCAACCCCCAGTAGTTGGCTATCAACCGCTGCCAATGCGCGTCAGTTTCCAGCGGGAATTCAACCGGGACGGCCTTGTCGATCTCGCTTTTTATGTTTTGCAAACGACCATAGTGATACCGCTTCCAGGCCGCCTGATAGAGACGGTATTTCAGATGCTGCTCTGGACCGGGCGGCGCATCGAAATTATCCGGTAACGGAATGTCCGCCGGATCATACTGATCGTTGCGCGGACCGAAAAATGGCATATGCGGTTCCAGGAAACCGGCGTACAGCACAAAGGGTTGCGCCTTGTTCCGCTCGATAAAGGCCGCCGCCTGTTGGCCCACGAAGTGGGCCTTGGTAAATTGCTCGGACATCGCCGCCACAAAGGAGCGCGTGGTGTCGGGTGGAAATCCATTTTGAATAAGGAATTTCTTGTACTCACTGGCCGTGTCCCGGTCCCGGCCTTCACTATAGTAGGGATGGTAGCCATCTTCGGTACCGATCCATTCCTCGAAACCATGCTGGGCGAAGAGCTCGTCACCGAGATGCCACTTGCCGACGTGGCACGTGGCGTACTTGCCGGCTGGTAAATATTCCGGCAGGCAACGCACGTCCGGTTTCAGCGGGGCGTTATTGGTGGTGCAGCCGGTGGCGTGCGGGAAGAGGCCGGTCAGAATGGAGGAGCGCGCTGGGGTACAGGTGGGCTGGGTACAGTAGGCCCGGTCGAACACCGAGCTGTCGGCGGCGAGCCGGTTCAAGTTGGGCGTCTCAATTTGATCGTTGCCATAGGCCGCCATGGTGTCGGGCCGCTGCTCATCCGTGTAGATAAATACCAAGTTCATGTGGTCTCCCCGTTATCGTTCAGTAGCGACTCCAACTCAAGCCCCACGGTCCCGGCTGCGGTAGCCAGTTCATTCCACGTCCCGTCCGGTAAAGGTATGCCTTCGCGCCGTCGTTGTTCCATCGTGCGCTGGTCGCGTTCACCTGGCAAAACGACATCCTCGCATCCGTCTGCCAGGGGCGTTTCTTTCAGGTAAGCGCATAGTTCCGCTACGCGCTGGGCAAATAGACCTTGGTCGCAGGTGGCTCCGGGATTAATCGCGAGGATAAAAAATCCGTTGATGTATTGATCTGGTTGGCCGTCTGGCGTCAAGCCGACACCGGCCAATGTGCTTCCCAGCAGCTCGACCAGTAGACTGAGGCCGAAGCCTTTGTAGCCCCAGGCCCCGCCGAAGGGGAGGATAGTGCCGCCATCGTCGCGGTAGAAATCGTCGGGGGTTATGCTGGGTTGTCCTTCTGGATCGAGGATACAGCCTTCCGGCAACGGGGCACCGCGATGCCGCGCCGCCCGGATGGAGCCCTCGGCAATCATGCAGGTGGACATGTCGAACACGAGCGGCGTGTCGCCACGGGGGCAGCCATAGGCGAACGGGTTGGTCCCGAGCCGTCCCTTGGCGCCTCCCCAGGGGGCGACGTAGTGTCCCTGGCGGGATGCGTTGGCTGCCGCCAAGCCGACAAAGCCTTTAAGCGCCAATCGCTCTACAAAGGAACCGAGGCGTCCGACATGGTGGGCGTGCAGGCTTACGGCACAGGCTAACTGTTGGGTTTGGGCACGT
Organism: Kiritimatiellia bacterium; assembly: GCA_007134175.1. Taxonomy (GTDB): domain Bacteria; phylum Verrucomicrobiota; class Kiritimatiellia; order SLAD01; family SLAD01; genus SLLF01. The sequence continues at coordinate 6,846 of SLLF01000090.1, forward strand.
TCGGCCACCGCATCGGTCATGAAGCGCGCCGCCACCATGCCGAAGTTCCATTGGGCGTCAACAACGAGCGTGGTAGGGGTTTCGCGGACGATTTTTGGTGGTCGGCCCGGCTTAATCATCCCTTCGCCCAACTGGCGAACGTATTGCGCCAGCCGAATAATGCCGTGACTGTCGAGTCCGAGCAAAGAGGTGGTGACCAGTTCATCGGTTACGACTGCGGCATCATCCGCCGGCACGCCAGCCGCTTCCAATAGCTGTTGCCCGAGCGTTCGTAATTGTTGTTCTGTGCAATGTCTCATATTGTTTTCATTCCATTGTTTAGCTTATCGGCGGTAAGGGTTCCGGATCCCGGGTGCGTCGCTGCCACAGACGTAATTCCGCGTACATCGTGCGAATACGGTCACGGCAAGCCGGATCGTCGAAGCGATTATTCAACTCATGGGGATCTTCGTTCAAGTCGAAAAGCTCACCTTGGTCCCCGACACAGAGATTCAGTTTCCAGCGGTCGGCCGACACGATCGCGCGGCGCGGCAGGCTGGCCATTAGATTGGCGGTCCGGCTGCCTAAATCACGTTCCCCATACCCGCTCCACTCCAGTACGGCGGACCGGTCGCAGCGGTCTTCCCCGTTGCGCAGGATGTCGGCCACGCTGCGTCCTTCCAGCTGCGTGGGCACTGGAGCGCCCGCCAAATCGAGCAAGGTCGGCATCAAATCCACGTGGCTGATATTGCCCGCCACGCGTTGGCCGGCACGCTTGAGCCAGGGGATGCGGATGAACAATGGAATCCGGAAGGACTCCTCGTAAAAAGCCCTTTTTTCCCAGAAACCGTGGTCGCCCAGCATTTCTCCGTGATCGCTAGTGAATACGAAAATGGTATCCTCCACCTGCCCGGTTTCTTCCAAAGCGGCGACCAATCGGCCGACGGCATCGTCGACGATTTTGACATTGCCGTAATAGTTGGCGCGTTGGCGTCTCCATCCTGTTTCGGTTGCCAGGTCTTCGGTGACAATACCGTCCTGGGCGGCTTTGCCGTAGCCGGCGGTGGTGCCCTTGAAGAAATCGGCGCGCGCCCGGTTGAACAGGCTGTGTCCAGCAGGGTAGCGCATGAACGCCGGTCCGACCGGTAGACCGGCAGGGTCATATTTGCCATTATAGGGGCCCGTAAAGGGAGGATGAGGCTCAAATCCACTGTAGACGAGGCACCAGGGGCGGCCGGCATTTTCCCTGATGAAACGCACGGAGTGGTCCGCTAGAAACGCGCCCATCTGATGTTCGGGCGGGAAGGTGGCCCGCTGGTTGACCGAGAAGATCTGATCCCCGTTCGGCAAGGTCAGGTCGGGGGTATAGCCGTGCTCCAACAGCCAGTGATGGTAGTCGCTAAAGGGCGGGTCAGGACGGTGATACCAGGGGCGGCAAGAATCTTCGGTGCTGATCCACTCGGCAAAGCCGTGCTGGATGAAGGTGTCGTTGCCCAGATGCCAGCGCCCCATATTGGCGGTGCGGTAGTCAGCCGGCAGCAATTCGGCCAAAGTGGGGGTGTCGTCCCGGAGCCCCACCAACGTGTCCAACCGGTCCTGCGGGTGGCGGTAGATTTCCGCCAGCGCGTCGTAACCGGCGGCGTAGTTCACGGTGCAGCCGTGGCTGTGCGGGTAGAGCCCGGTCATCAGCGTGCCGCGCGCGGGTGTGCAGACCGCCTGGGTGCAATACGCGTTCTCGAACAGGAAGCTCTCGGCGGCCAGCGCATTCAAGTGGGGCGAGTCGATCCAATCATTGCCATAGGCCGCCAGGGTGTCCGTCCGTTGCTGGTCGGTGATCATTAGCACGATATTCGGAGACCGGTGACTATCAGTCATGATTAACTGCCTACTGAAAAAGATTGGCAGCGGGCTTGAATGGTTTCCAACCGGCCTAAGTCGGCGTCCGGCGGCACATTATCGGAAACCCCCAGCACGAGTTTGCGGCCATCCCCGAGCTGGGCAAAGAAGTCGTCCAGAAAGCGGTTGAATGCCGTATCGGTGTATTGATCCGGCAACAAGACGACGGAGGGAATGCCGCCCCAGAGTGCGCAATGTTCCCCCGTACGCTGCCGCAATGCATCCATGCGTATCGGGATCATCGGTTCCGTACAGACGGATTCGAGAACGTCCACCCGGGCGGCAGCGAAAAGTTCCAGCAACGGGCCGTTGTCGCCGTCCGCATGTGTGAGCAATAACTTGTCGGCTGCATGGGCCTGTTCAGCGGCATGGGTTAGCCAAGGGAGAAGTGCCGTCTTGAAAA
>SLLF01000225.1 GCA_007134175.1 Kiritimatiellia bacterium
AAGATGCCCTTAAAATGTGCGGGTTTTGCCCGTCTCTCAGGCCGTCAGGGGAAAAAGAAGAGGAACAGTTAAAATATACTTGAAATACGCAAGGGTAGCTATTACATTCTGCGCAATAGGGGGGATGGATGGGGCAAGGGGCGAACGGTCGGATTGAAGCCACAACGGGAGATTGTTAATGACTGCGATTAAATGTTTTTGTTTGTGGGTGCTGGGGGTGGTGCTTGTTGGTCCGGTCTTGGGCCAGGATACGATTCATTTCCGGCCGGAGGGACCGGGCGATCCGGTGGATGCGGGTGAAACGTACACATGGAACACGACGCTTGCGAATTGGTACGATGCGGCCACCGGCGGAACGGCGCAGAGCTGGGCGGGACCTTTACATCCTCCGGTTCGGGTGGAGTGGTAATGGCGGCAGCCGGCAGTGTGTTGTCGCCGGGCCTGCCGACTCTGGATGCCGCCAGCAACGTGGTCTTTCGCGCCGGGGTGATGACGCTAGGTGCGAACGTGACCGCGAATAACGGCGGGACCTTCGATTTTTACGTCGATGACAATGACGGGAATATTATCCTGGTCAACAGCCGGATCGATATTACCGGGGGCACCATCACGCTGGGCGGCACGAAGACGGTGAATCTGTACGGGCTGGGTGCCGGCCTGATTCAGACGGGTGTGGCCTACACGCTAATAAATGTCAGCGACGCCGGCTCGTTGACGGCGGGCTGGGAGGACGGGTGGGTTGTCGGCGCCAACACCACCGGCTACGCGGTCCAGTCGTTCGGCTGGGACGGTGACCTCCTGCAGGTGACGCTGATTCCCGAGCCGGGCACGATGATGCTTCTGCTGAGCGGCCTGACCGCGCTACTGGTAGTGCGTCGGCGTCGTGGCTGATGGGACCTATGGGCTGGTCAAGCGCGACTTGAAGGCATTGACCCACCGCCCACGGCGGGGCTGCTAGCGGATTTACGCCATGATGGAATAGGTAGCCGTGCCCGTCAGGGTGGGTGCGACTTGAGTTCGAACAGCCATGCAATTGCCCGGACACAAGGACAAAAATCACGTTGAAGCGAGGTCCCGTCGACGCATCGATGTGTCCACTTTCCTGGGTTGCGTGGTCATGACGTTAAGCTTCATCCTGACGCCTCTTTCGTTGACAGCCGGAACGGATCAGGAGGCGGTTTTGGTTGTACTGACCTCAAATGGTTTGGCGACCTGGCCGGTCGTGGTCGGGCATGAAGCGGATGCGCGTGTCCGCGAGGCCGCGCAGGATCTGGCGGACGTGCTGGGCCGAATCACCGGAGCGGAATTTGCGGTGACGGAAGGCGACGGCTTGACCGGGATTGCCGTCGGGACCGCTGCGGACTTTCCGTTACTCGACTGGACGAATCTATTCGATCCGACCGTAGTGAGTGGCCGGGAGGATTACGTACTGCGCAGCCATGATAAGGGTCTCTGGTTGGTCGGGGCCCGGCCGGTAGCCGCCCGGCATGCGGTATGGGATTTGTTGCAACGCTTGGGATATCGCTATTATTTTCCCTCACCGGATTGGGAGATCGTGCCGTCGATCAGCGATTTGGTGGTGGCCGTCGATGTTTTTGAGCGCCCGGCTTATCATGAGCGCGATGTGGGCCGGACGTTACGTCTGACACGGGCGAGTTGGCTTCAGGAGCGGGTTGGGGTCTGGCAAGTCCGTAACCGGGCGGCATCTGATTTCCAGCTCGCAACGAGTCACGCCTACCAGGATATCGTGCGGCGTAACCAAGCCGTTTTCGACGCTCATCCGGAGTATCTTGCCTTGGTTGACGGGGAGCGGCGCGGCAACAAAATGTGCATCTCCAATCCGGATCTCCGTGCATTAGTAGCCCACTATGCCGAAGGTCTTCTGCTGGCGGACCCTGAATTGGATTCCGTTTCACTGGAGCCCAGTGACGGGGGCGACTGGTGCGAGTGTGCCGACTGCGAGGCGCTGGGTTCACCCAGCAACCGGGCCGTGGTGCTGGCCAACGAAGTAGCCGCTGCGATCAATGCGCTGGGGCTGGGCCCCAAATATGTCGGGATGTACGCGTACAACTGGCATTCGCCGCCGCCTACCATCGACGTACATCCTAATGTGATTGTCAGTCTGGAGGACACCCACCTCCGTTATGGCACCACCCTGGGGGCGATGCTGACCGGATGGGGAGCCCGCGCCCACTGGCTCGGCAGGCGGGAGGCCTATGCGCGCAGCTCCTCCTCCGATTCCGGTTTCCTGCCGGGGGGCAGTCGAGCATCCGATCTTTCCTATATCCAGCAGACGCTTCCCTATTGGCATGACCGCGGTGTCCGTTTTCTCAAGGGCGGCGGCAACGCGCACTGGGGCATGAACGGTATCGGCTACTATCTGGCGGCCCGCATGCTTTGGGATGTCGCGGCGGCCGAGGAACAGGACACGCTACTGGATGAATTTCTCGGCCATTCGTTCGGTCCGGCGGCGGAGGCGATGCGTGGATATTTCACCGCCATCAATCGTGCCACCGAAGTAGCCTGGGTGCCGGGCCTGCGCCTCCCCGTCGAGCAGCGGATAGGGCGGATGTACCAAGCCTTGGCGGCGGCCCGCCCGCTCGCACCGGACGACGCAGTTCGCACGCGCATTGACGACCTGATCCTTTACACCCGTTTCGTGGACCTTTATCAGCAGGCCCGTGCCTCGCAGGAAGACTTTGACGCCCTGGTTACGCATATCTGGCGCAGTCGGAAACGAAATATGATCGATGTCATCAACACGCTGGTCTACGTCGACCGCTTCATTGTCGAGGCGCTGGATCATGTAGTCTGGGGGGAAGGAGGCGGCAGTACGTCACCCGCATACCGGCATCGCCAGCACGAGGATGAACCGTTCAGTGCCGAGGAGATGGGATTCATCCTGATGAATGGGGTAGCCGCCTATCCCGTTATCGAGGTCAAGGTGGATGTGGTGGATTTCGGTCCGGGACTGATACCGGCGGGTTTTGATGCCGCCATGGCGGTTCCGCGCGGGTACCCGTCTTTTTATGGGAGTGAAGGCCATCGGGGCGATCTGGTGCTTGAGTTGTGGTCCGATGACCTGGACCTTCCCGTTCTCTACTTTTCTGCCGGTCACTGCTGGTCGGGACGTGGTCCCCTGCGGTGGACCCTTCACGCCCAGGATGGCCGGGTGATTCAGGTGGGGGATATCCCGGCGGATGTGGATCCGCCCCGGCAATCGGTGAGTGGGGGCGAGGCGTGGCTGGCCGCGCCCTTTACCCGCGCATTGGCGCTGGTCGTTCCGGAGCCGGGCGTCTACCGCCTGGTCGTTACCAATACGGATCAGGGATATTTCTGGGACTACGAACCCAGGGCTGGCGCCGGCTTGGTGATCCGGGCCGACACGGTGGCCCCTGTGCGTTCACAATGGCTTAGCCGCCACTACTTCTACGTGCCGAAGGGCGTGGATGAAATTCATCTATGGGGAGAGCTGCGGGAGGGGCGTCATGACTGGATCCGTCCCGATGGTGAAACGGTGCCGGTGGAGGAGGTCTGCCGATTGCACGGTTTTACCTTGATCCCGGTCCCCCAGGGCATGGACGGGCAGGTCTGGTCGTTTAACAGCCGGCACAGCCGCCCCGAATTGCGCTTCCTTAACGTGCCGGGCCTATTGGCTTATCACCCGGGGGAACTGGTTGTGCCGCTTTCATTAGCCGACGAAATTGACACCGGTGTGTCCGATCCCTCGCGGCCGTTCAAGCATCTCTATTTCCGGCCGGAAGGGAATCCGCCGGACAGACCGATGCAACGGGATCAGGAATACCACTGGAACACGACTCTGGAGAATTGGTTCGATGAGGAAACTGGTGGTAGCGCTCGAACCTGGGTGAATGGAAGCGGTTTCGCGAACATACGTATACAGGATAACGCCGACGGCGCGGTGATTGCCGTGCAAAATGATATCCACCTGGGCGGGTTGGCGTCGCCGAGATTCGACGCCAGGGCCGTATACACGTTGCGGTCCGCCGATCCTGATAATCCGGTGACCTTTACCTTTGAAGACAATAGTCGCATCGAGCTTGGCGGTACCACCAGCACCCGTCGAGTGGCCATCGAGAATATCAACATCGTGGGCAATCCCCTGATTAGTCGTGACCGGACCGTGTTCGTGGACATTCCCCGATTTGACGGCGCCATCACGGTTGAGACGGTGATTGGTATTGTCGGCGACACGAATGCCCGCGTCCACTTGGCAAATGGCCATTTGCACACCTATGCCAGCCGCGGAATGACGCTGTCGCGTCTCTCGGGTGCGGGTACGGTCAGTCGAGCATCCGGCATGGGTTTCACCAGGGCCCGCATCACCTTGGACCAGTCTGACAACACGGTGCTGGGAGGGCGGGGATTCGCTAATGCGGACACATCGTTCACCAAAGCCGGTGCCGGTACTTTCATCGTCGCTCCGAACGGTGCCGGTACGCAATGGTTTCGCGCTTTGGACATAGAACAAGGTGGCGCATTTTTCAGCGATACCGCTTTGACCGCGGTATTGGATGTCCATATTGCGGCTGGGGCGGTTTTGGGCGGGACGCTTTCGCTTACGGGGGACTCCCGGTGCTTAATTCTATCGACGGCCGCAAGCACGCTTGCCCCAGGGCGGCCACAGCTGGACGACAGCGGCCACGTCGTCCAACGGGCAGGGCCGATGACCCTGGCCGCCGACGTGACGGGCAACGAGGGTGGTACCTTCAACTTCTACGTGGACGACGACGGGGGGAATGGCCAACTAGTCAACAGTCGAATCGATGTCACGGGCGGCACACTCACTCTCGGCGGGACCAAGACGGTCAACCTGCACGGGTTGGATGCGGGTCTGCTGGAGACGGGGGTGGCGTATACGCTGATGGATGTCAGCGGCGCTGGCGCGCTGTCGCCCGGTTGGGACAACAGCTGGGAAATCGGGATAAATGACACCGGTCACGAGATAGAGTCGTTTGGCTGGAACGGCGACCAATTGCAGCTCGTGCTGGCAACCGGGCCGGAACATGACGATGGCGATGAGCCGCCCACCATCCCATCGCTACCGGACGGGGAGGCATTCCGGATCACCCGGGTGTGGAAGGAAGGAGATCAAATCCGTATCGAGTTCAGTGGATATCATGGCGCAGCTGGCGTGCGATTCAGCATGCAGGCCGCAACAGAACTGACAACAGTCCCGGGCAACTGGGACGTGATAGATCCAGATATCCTCCGCGCCCAGACGCCCGCCCCGAGCACGACTTGGTCTGACGAAAACGCGTCCACCTCCCCTCAGCGTTATTTCTACCGGCTGGAAGCAGTCTTCGAGTAGAGACGCCTCTTATGCCTTCATGTTAACTACTGATCGGTTACCATATCCCCGATCAATCTCATTTGTTCGGCTTGCAAGACGCGGATGCGCTGCCGGGCACGTCTTAGCCCCTCCTGCGCAGCAGTGGGATCAGCGTAGATGGCCAGCAATCGTTCGCTGAGTTGGGAACCCGTGGACTGTTCGATCTCGAACACCCAGTCAGAGAGCCCCAGGTCGTGCCACATTTGACCCTTGATACCGTCCTCGGGCTGCCGTAGGTAGCAGGCTGGAGTCCCTTGGACGGCGGCCAGGATGGGGGAATGGCACTCGAGGCTTAGCACCGCGAACGCCCGCTGGTAGACGGCGGCCGCCTCGTCGGGCAGCCAGAACGATTCCCGCTTGTACACCTGGGGACGGACGTCGGGCGGGAGTGCGTCCAACAGCAATTCATCAAATAAGTCGATATTGTGGATCATCTCGGGGCAGCACAGCACCGGGTTCCCGGTGGACCGTACCCAGTTTGTCATCACCGTTCGCACCTTGGCGTGATCCTCCTCCTGGTGCGCCTTGTTTAACGCCTCCACCTCGCGTATGCGCTGATCGGGCCACGGTTCCGGGTTGGCCCGGAGACGAGGCTCGATCCGGTAGTAGGGGGTCACCCGCAGGCGGGGCACTACGCACAAGAAGGGTTTCCCTGCCAATCCGATATCCTTCAGGAATGCTGCGGCAGCCTCCGCATTCACCCCGTCCGCCCCAAACGTGGCGTCGGGGGCAAAGCGCATCACTGGACAGCGCGCACCCGCGCGCTTCAGGTTTGCCAATGAGGCGGTATCACGGGGGAAGAAAAAAGAGGCGTTGTCGACATGCTCCAAATCTTGTCCACTCGGGGGCTTGTCCACTGCCACTCCGACAAACCCGTAAGGCCGTTGATAGGCGTCCGTCAGACATCGGGTGATCCGCCCCATGCTGTGTCCGCTTATTATAAAATCGGCGTTTTGGGCTGCATCACGCACATCACGCGGCAACGACTGCACCCCGGCACCGGGTTTGGGCCGTTCGGTGTGGACAATACGGAGTTCGGGCCAGTTCCTGCGGAGCAGGTCGTGGTAGGATTCGACGTCTATGGTCGTGCAGAGCGTTACCTTGAGATCGGGGAGGTGTTGTCGCAGCAGCGTTAAGATACCGGTGACGTGGCCGACATCACCAATATTCGCGTACTGGATTCCCGTGCACAGTAGTATCTTCTTCATATTATCCCTCTACGTGAATTGCCATCCCGAATGACAATCCTAATATTCCTAAATAATGATCGATCCGCCGCGCGCCAGCAGGTCGCGAATAATGACCGGATCAAGCTGCTGGACGGCTTGCTTTTCTTGCATCGCCAGTGCGGCGGCCACGCCCGCGGCTTCGCCGGTCTGGTTCATGTTCACCATAACGCGGGCAGCGCTGAAGGCCCTGCGGTCGGCATCAAGCATGCGGCCGCAGCACAGCAGGTTGGACAGGCGCTCCTGCAGCAGGCAGCTCCAGGGAATCTGGTAGAAGCACGGATCTTCCGGCAACGGATCACGCCAGCGCCCCTCGATAGCGGGCACGCCACGTTCGGGAATCACCTTTTCGGTCCCGTCCAAATATTGGAACGTGATGCCGGGGCCGTCCGCATGATGGATGTCGACCCGGTACGTGCCGTTGGCGATAGCATCGGGGAAGCGCCGTCCGTAGAGCAAATCGTCGGCGGTCAACCGGTAGCGGGCCTTGATGCGGTGCGATTCCCGGGCCCCGATCCGGGCCGCGATGTCAACGAGAGTGATATTGGCTTCCGCAGGCCCGTATTGCCGAATCAGATCCATGATGGCGCGAATCTGGCGGCGCCCCTCCATTTCTCCTTCCGTCAACTGCCGGGCATCGGTCGTTTCGCAGTCGAACACATGGGTGTCGGCGCGCAGTTGCAGATCCGGGACGCCCGGAATCGGACTGCCCCAGCCCCAATCGGGCCGTAAGCCGAACTCGCTGCCGTGTTCGCGGATGGCTTGAACCCAGTTGAAGTCACCCAATTGACTCCAGCCATGGATCTTGGCGCATAACGTGGGCGGCTGCGGTCCTTCCGGGGTCCAGGACGGAACGTCGACCTGCAAGGCCAGGGCCGCGTCGCCGGTCGCGTCGATGAATTGACGGGCACGAATGGCCTGGCGACCGCTACTGTTCTCGATGATGATCGCGTCCAGTCGCCCATCCTTCAGAATCGGGGCCGCGTAGCGGGTGTGCAGAAACGGTACAATTCCGTTTTCCCGGACCAGTTCATCCAGTTCAATCTTAAGCTCCTCGGTATTGAGGCGGTATGCGCTGACAGGATTGGGGGAAGTGGCGACCGCACCCCGCTTTTGGAGTCGGTCGATGACTTCCTGGGTCAGGCCCCCTATGATGGTTTGATCACCGGTCGTGTCGCGGAGGCTGTGCCAAATATTGACACACGCTACCGTAGCGACACCGCCAAAGCAGCCGTGCTGCTCAACGCAAGCGACCCGCCATCCGAGCCGGGCCGCCCGCACGGCAGCGAAGACACCGGTACAACTTCCGCCCAGTACGCAGATGTCCGTTTCATGCGTGACGGGTATTTTCTTGGCGGGTTCCTGGACAAATGTCATGCGCGTGCTCCCATTGATTAACCGTCATACATCGTAACGGTTAAACGTGTGTAGTCATAGGAAAAAGCACTGGTTTCCGCCTGCCGCACCGGAGGTCTTGGGCGGGCGGGTCCCTGGCGATTCTTCACTAGCGATCTGAGTGTATCGGATGCTTGTCGGTTAGTATGCGTGGCATTACACTCGACGGTCATGAAGCAAGAGATCAGTTCGGATTCCACGTTTGGCGCTGGCCGTTATGATGGGTTGTGGCTGGGCTATCGCCCGTTGGCCGCAAGTGCGCTGGGGGACCGTTTGGCAGGAGCAGCGTTGGCGGTGCACGTGGCCGGGCATGATGAGGTGGCACAGTCCGCGCGTGATGAGCTGCAGCGTGGGTTGTCTGCCCTGCTCGACAAGCCGGTGACGGCTACGGCCGATCCGGATGGCGCGCGGATCGTAGCGGGTTCGGCAGATACGGCTGTGCCTATACCGGGCGTGTTGGGGGATCCAACGTCCTGGCCGGAAGAGGCGTTTGCGATGTGGTCCTCGGATGCTAATGCGGGCGACCGGATTTACCTTGTCGGCGGATCGTCGCAGGGTTTGCTGTACGGTGTTTTCGCGCTGCTGCGTGAATGGCAGATGGGGCACTGGCCGGAGATGCAGCCTGCTCTTCACGCCCCGCGCATTGCGCAGCGGGTGCTGAACCATTGGGATAACTGGACGCCGTCAGCGACGCACGGCTCGGTTGAGCGTGGTTATGCCGGGGATACGCTGTGGAAATGGGACGAACTCCCGGAAAAGATTGATTCGCGCTATGCGGACTACGCACGTGCTTGCGCTTCTGTCGGTATCAACGGCGCGGTATTGAACAACGTAAATTCGCAAGTTGACTTCATCCGCACGGAGAACTTGCCCAAAGTCGCAGCCTTAGCGGGTGTCCTGCGGCGTTGGGGGATGCGGGTCTATGTTGCCGTACGCTATGACAGCCCCATCGTATTGGGCGGCCTGGCAACCGCCGACCCGGAAGATCCGGGTGTCGTGGAGTGGTGGGCCGGTAAAATCGATGAACTGTACGGCCATATCCCGGACTGCGGCGGCTTGCAGGTAAAGGGGGACTCCGAGGGCCAGCCGGGCCCCTTGTGTTATGGCCGCAACCAC
>SLLF01000258.1 GCA_007134175.1 Kiritimatiellia bacterium
AACATTTCCCATGATAAGGATATCTTTCGGACAAGAGGACAGCGCCTCCACCATGTTTATAGCATTGCCAAAATGAAGGGCGCCGGCCCCGGATGCAAGCATGGCCTCGGTGCAATGGCCACGATTGCCACAATTATGCAAGACAACCAGAAATTGATCATCCTGCAATGCATCCACAATCTGTTTTACATATGGGGTAGAATACATCATGCAGTCTTCATTGGAAAGCAGCCCTGCGGCCGAAGGGCGTTGGTGGGAGCAGCTCAGTCCCCGGGATGGCTATGTGCGGCATCGCATGCAAACCCCATTTGCCATGGTCAATTTCGACGATTTTGAAGCCTCGCCACCGCGCGAGTGATAATCGCTGGCAGGCACACGGCTATTATCGCTAGTGGATGATGAACTAAAACGACTCAAATGGTTAGGCCATAGATCCTTCATTCCAATGTGGGAATAATGAGGCGTTTCCCCAGATTGCTGATTCCGCTTCTACAGAATATGCACAACGGTGCTATAGCCGTCGCCATGGTTGTCTGCATGAATCAAGCCATGGCTTCGGAATTCGCGGCTAGGGGGAGCAGGCGGTATGACGACACGGCCGTTACCGTGACGGTTGCATCCCCCCTCCTCTCTGGAATGCTATCGATTCCGGCGGGGCATTTCAGGATGGGCGACCACTTCAATGAAGGGTGGGGGAGGGAGCGGCCAGTCCATACGGTCCATATCAGCGCTTTTCACATGGACCGGTACCCGGTCACCAAAGCGCTGTGGGATAAAGTCTTGCTATGGGCGACGCATCCGGATCGGGGAACGGAAATTTACATCTTCGACTGCGACGGCTGCGGCCATGGGTACAATCATCCCGTATATAGCATAAATTGGTACGACGCGGTGAAGTGGTGCAATGCCCGCAGTGAAATGGAGGGGCTCAGCCCCGCATACTATACTGCTGCAGATCGGACACGTTCCAATATCTACCGCACCGGGCATGTGGATATACAAAATGATTGGGTATGCTGGGAGAGCGGTTACCGTCTACCTACTGAGGCTGAGTGGGAGTACGCGGCGCGCGGTGGACTGAGCGGCAAGCGTTTCCCCTGGGGGGATCGCATCGATCACAACCGGGCCAATTATTATGCTAGCGGTGAACAGTACGAGTACGACGACGGTCCGGAAAACGGGGTATTCCATCCGAAGGGCCTGGAGACCGGGTGCAGACCGCACACGACACCGGTCGATTACTTTGAGCCGAATAACTTTGATCTCTACGACATGGGTGGCAACGTGTGGGAATGGACATGGGACTGGTATAACGCCCATGTGTATGCCCGGGATACGGCGACTAACCCGAGGGGCTCGTCGTTAGGTTCTTTCCGTGTGGTGCGGGGCGGTAGTTGGTACAGCAGCGCCATTCGCTGCCGCGTGGTCCTCCGCCGGTACTGCATGCCGGGATTCGCCTACCACCGTTTCGGTTTTCGTTCTGTCCGGTCTTCAAATCCGATTCCCCATCGGGCAGGAGGAGGTACCACGGGTGAAGCGGAGCACGACTTTCCGACAGCACCTGGGCCATAGTGATCCTCACTGCCTTGACTCCGAAACAAGGGCTGGGGCAATGCCTTCCCGCTTGGTTATTTATCGGCCGCATGTCAGCCGGTTGGGCTTAAGTCGACGGTTTGATCTCGCCTGAGCATTTAGCTTCCAGCTCCTGCCGGAATTCCGCCATGGCTGACATGGCTTGCTCGAGAACGTCGGCCGCCTTCATGAAGTCGAGTGCGCGAATATCCGTTAGCCGCGGCCGGACATAGACGGTTGGGGGCCGCTCGGCCAATTTGACTTGGACCAACTGGGCAACCATACAGTCCAGCATGCCGAGAATGGCGTCCACCATGTTGGGCGAATCGCTGCAATCCTCCGCCGGGGAGGGAATGACGTCCACGGCGATGGTCACGTCGCATTCGTCTGACAGAATATCGTAGGGCAGGTTGTTGGCCACGCCTCCGTCCACCAGGATGCGTCCCTGATGCGGGACCGGTACAAAGATGCCGGGGATGGAGATACTGGCCTGGAGGGCCGGCCAGAGGGGGCCTTGCTCGAAAACAACCGGTTGGCCCGAATGAAAGTCAGTGGCGACGATCTTCAGAGGGATCGACAAGTCCTCAAAGGTTTCCGCGTGGATGGAATCGATCAGGTATTTCAACAGCCCATCCACCTTCAGCAATCCCTGCCCCCTAAATGACAGGCCGAAGGCACTCAGCCATTTCAGCAGACCGCGCCGTTTGGGATAGAGCGTTTTCCAGTTGTCGCCGCGTTCGATGATGTGCTGCTCTATAAAGGAGCGAATCCGCCTGCCGGACCAGCCGGAGGCGTAGAACGCGCCGATAATAGCCCCCATGCTGGTGCCTGCGATCTGAGTCGGCTGCAGACCGCAATCGTCCAGCGTTTCCAGGGCCGGGATATGCGCCAAGCCGCGTACCCCCCCGCCCGCGAGTGCCAGCCCGATTTTCATTCTGTCGCCTGCGGGGTGTCCCCGCCCAGTTCGGCCACTGCCACGCGCAGGCCGTTCATGATCTTTTCATGTGGTTGTTCTCCCTCGCCGCGTTTGGCCAGTTCGGCAGGTTTCAGCGGTTGGCCGATGGTAAGGGTGATGCGGCCGGGCCGGGGCCATTGTTGTCCGGCCGGCCATGCGGAAAAAGTCCCGTCAATGTGAACGGGTACAACAGCCACGTCCTTGTACTCTTTGAGCAGCAACCCCAAACCCAGGCGGAATGGTGCCAGCTTGCCGTCCCGCACGATATGGCCTTCGGGGAACCAGACCATCGGGTTGCCGCGTTTCAGCGTGGCGGCAGCTAGGGCGAGGCTGGTCATCGGTCCCCGGCGGGCGTCGATGGGGATCACCTGGCCCAACCGGCTGAGCACACGGACCAGCCCGCTCCGGTCCAGAATGTTGGTCGTGGCGGCCCAGTAGAAACGGCTTACGGTTTTGAATGGCAGGCCGTGAACGATGGCCGGTGTGTCGAGGAAGCTGGTGTGGTTTGGCGTGAAGACGTACGGACCGGATGCGGGCAGGTTCTCCTGGCCGACCACGCGCACGCGGTACATCAAGCGCATCCCGAGTGCGTGGAGACCGTATAGCAGCCAGCCGACGACGGTGTGGAAGAGCGGCCGTGGCCGAATCCAACGTTGCTCCCGGGATTGCAGTACCTTCTCCGGCTCGGCAATGGGATTGTCGGCCCGTTCACCATCCTCGTCTGAAGCCGACCACACCGCCTCAAATAGGTCGCGTACGGTTTCCGCCTTTTCGAGCACGTCATCCCCGAAGGGTAATCCGGTGGCCGTCTCCAGTGCGGTAGAAAGCTCCACCCAGCCGAGCGAATCGATGCCTAAATCGCCTTCCAGGCGTGACGCGGGCGTCAGGCGTCGATCACCATAGCGCTGCGCCAACAAATCCCACACCGCGCGGGCCGGCGGATGGTCGAGCAGGCTTTGATCGGAGCTGGACATCTCCTCAATGGTGATCGGGCCGCCCTTCTCGCCACCGTCGGTGGAGTGTTCGTCATACATGGCCTCCAGTTTGTGACGACGGATTTTGCCGAGCCGGGTTCGAGGTAGTTCGTCGCGCACCAGTTTGAAGTTTGTCAGCCGCTGGTAGGACGGAATCTCGTCACGGTGTTGCCGTAGCGCCTCCTTGATACGCGTTTCCGCCTCTTCATCGGTAGCGCCGTCGTGCGCGACGATCACGGCCACCAGTTTCCCCTCCTTTTGCAGGATCCCGATTTCCTCGATCTCATCAATCAGGGATTCGTAGCGTGCCTCCAATTTGTCGGGCGAGACATTCTCCCCGCCTTCGAGTACCAGCATGGTGGACACGCGTCCTTCCAGGTGCAGGAAGCCGTCTTCGTCGAACCAACCCACGTCGCCGGTTCGGTACCAGTCATCCTTGAAGGCCTGCTGCGACGCCTCTTCGAGGTTCAGGTACCCGCCGAAGACGCCGGGGCCCTTGGCCTGCACTTCGCCCGCTTGGGTGTGGCGTCGTGCACCACCCGGGGCCTCGTCGTCGGCGTCCTCGTCCCCGGTCTGCAGGGCGGATGGATCGATACGCAATTCGCTGCCGGGCACCGTGCGACCAACCGTGTCGAGATGGCCTTCACCTGGCTTCAGGATGGTCAGCAGTGGCGACGTTTCCGTCAGACCGTAACCCACAGCCAAATCCCAGCCGAACGCCTGAATTTGCGTCGCGATTTCGGGGTCCAGCGGCGATCCGCCGGACGCCATAAGTCGCAATTTACCACCCATTTTCCGGTGAAGCGAACCGAACAGCAGCCGGCCCGGGGAGCGGTTGAACCGCTGCACGCAAAAGACGCTGAGGGCGAAGGCGCCTTTGAAGAAGGCGCGTACCAGGGCTGGGCCGCGCGCCGCCTTGTTCTTGATGCCTTCGACCAGGGCGCGATGCAATCGCGGCACGCCCATGACCATGGATACCTCGCCTTCCGCAATGGCTTGGGCCAACTGAGGCCCGGCCAGCGCGGCTGGCAGGATGATGGCCATACCGAGTTTGAGCGGCGCCAGGAAGCCAATGACAAACGGATAGACGTGATGCAGCGGCAACGGCAACAGGACCCGGTCTTCGGGTCGGATTAGGCCGGTGTCCTGGGCCACTTCCATTTGATACGCCAGATTGGCTCGGGTGAGCGGTACCCCCTTAGGCGCACCGGTGGTGCCGGAAGTGTAAAAGATGACCGCGCGCTGGTCGCCTTCCCCGGATTCCGGTTCGGCCACTTCGTCGGACCCACATTGGCGCCAGCTTGCGTCCCCCTCTTCCTCGTCCACCCGATAGATTGTGGGGCGGGTCTCCACGTCCAGTTTTTTTAAGCGGCCTGCGCCGCGCATGTCGGTAAACAGCCATTGCGGCTGCGCATCGTTCAAGACGTGTTTAAGCGACTCGTCGTCGAACTGGGCATCGATGGGGACGACCACGGCTTCGGCGCGCAGCACGGCCAGGATGGCGATCATCAGCGGGGGAGTGGGCATGGCCCATATCATGACCGTATCGCCAGGTTTCACGCCGGCCTTGCTGCGCAGGCCGGCCGCCAACCGGCCGACAGCGTCATCCAGCTCGCCGTAGGTCCAGCGCTGGACGTCATCACGCTTGAAGGCCAGCAGGGCGGGGCGGTCGCCGATAGCACCCAATCGTGAAAAATCAAAGGGGCCGGATGCTTGATTTCTCTTTTCGGCGGTCATGGTCTCGCTCCCTTCTGTGGTCGTAGTGCCGATACGGCGGCGTTACCCGTGTCCGTCAAATTCATCAAGCACTGTATCACGATTCACCGGCCTTTCCAAGAACCCCAAACCCCAAAGCCAAAAACTTGCACCCCCCGATGTTTCGGGGCGCAGCGCACTATCCAGCATTCGGGGCTACCGCATACGCTGCACGAATACGATGCCGATTGTCAGAAAGATCATGTTGGGCAGCCAGACAGCCAGCCAAGGTTCCATTGTTTGGTTCTTGCCCAGCGCCATGCCAAAATTAATCAGCACATAGAATGAAAAGAAGAGCCCAAGGGCCAGTGCCACACCGCGAAACGCGCCTTTTCGCCCCGTGTGCGCACCGATCGGGAGTCCGAGCAGGGTGACAATAAAGCAGGTCCACGGCATCGCCAACCGGTAGTGCAAGTCGACCTCGTGACGGGCCAGGGTGTCGCGCGACACGTGCTGGTGGGCATGGATAAACTCGAGCAGTTCGCGGGATGAGAGGAATTCGGGGTCCTTGGTGACGTTGATGAAATCGCGCGGGGTTTCGGTGAATTCGACCATTTCCCGGCGGGAGTCGGTGCGGGGCGGCCCCAAGGGGTAGCCTTGCTCGTCCAGTTGCTGGGTGGTCACTTCCACGAACCACCACTTGCCATCCAGCCAGCGGGCGGAACGCGCCCGGATACGGGCGGCATCGCTGCCGTCTTCCCGTTGCTGGATAACCTCAATCCGTTTCATCTCGAAGGTTTGCCGGTTGAATTCCCCGATCATCCAGACGCGTTGTTCCTCCGCGTTGCGGAAGGGCAGGTCGGTATTGACGTAAAAGTCGATCTCGCCGTCGTGGGTTTCCGCCCGCACGAATTGGTTGGTCCAGTAGGCCGACCACGGGGCGATGGTTTCGTTGATTACAGCCACAGCAATGCTGGCCAGCAGTCCCAGGGTAATGACCGGGACCATCAGGCGGTACAGGCTCACCCCGCTGGCGCGCATCGCGGTCAGCTCGTTGTTGCGGGTCAGTTGGGAGAGCCCATAGAGAATCGCCAGCAACAGGGAGATCGGCACGATGAAAATGACCGCCGAGGGTAACAGGTAGAGGTAGAAACGGAATACAGCGGATAGCGGGGTGCCCGCCTCAATAAAATCCGATAAATGGCTGAACAGATCAAAGATGACAAAGATCATCAAGAAGGCCGCCAGGCAGTAGCCCAGCGGCACCAGGACATTGGCCAGCAGGTATTTGTCGATCAGTTTCACGTTGCCGCATCATACCGTTGCACCTAAGGGAAAACAAGTGTTGCGGTGCCTCACCGCCTATGAGAATTCGAAAGGGCCCGGTCAAAGGTGCTTGCGGACGACCTGGATGGTCAGCACGTTCCGGCTATAGTCGATCTGCGCGTCGTCACACATCATGGCGACCAGGTCGAGTTCACTGCTGTTTTCCAATTCGCCGGCCAGTTGCCAGTAGTAGTCTTCCAACTCGGGGTTGCGTTCTTGTTCGAGCTTCTCACGCAGCGTCGCCAGCGCTTCCTCGTCGACGGTCCCGTCCCGCATGATGAAGCGGGCGCGGAAGGCCTCGTCATCGTGTTCGATGGTCACGTCCACCCGGCGGCTGTCGAAGGTGTGCATACAGTGAGTGAGCAATTCATCGACCACTTTGACGAATTTCTTCAAATCGTATTTCATTTGCGTTCCTCCCGTTTAAGCGCGTCGATCAAGGGGACAAGAAATGACGCGACAAAGCCGCCGGCGAATCCGTTGTTATAGAGATTGACGCCCCCGTGGAGCACTCCGACATTGTGGACAATCGAGAGATGGCAGAAACCGGCCAGGATTCCCGCAAGCTGACCGTACTGGCCGGCTATAGGTGCCAAGGTGGTGCCGAAGAGACCGGCGATGATGACACCGGTGCTTCCGATGTCCCAGATCTTGAGCTGCGCCCCCAAGGCCACGCCGGCCAGGATGCTGATACTGTTGCGCGGATGTTTGCCAAACGCGGCGAATCCGACCACGGTCAGGATGCCCCCGATGATGGGGCCATTGAATTGACCGCCCATGAGGACGACGAAGGCGGAGGCCACGAGTCCCATCAGGCCCATGTTGATGAGTACGGCGGCGTGGTTGCCTATGGACGTAAAATCGCTGATCAGGCGCCCGGAGGAAGATAGGATTTCGCGGCACGCCTCACGCAGGGTCTTTTTGCTATGGCGGGCGAGTATCCAGCCGGCTGCGATCATGAGCAGAAAAATGCTGTTCAGCATGATTTTCATGGGCACGTCAAACTCGCCGGACAGAATGGCGACCGGCGCGACGGTGAAGTTGAAACTGCGCAGGATAGCGATTAGGAAGGATCCGATGATGCCGCCGGTGAACCCGATGTTGTAGATGTTGAATCCATCATGGAAGCGCAACATATGGGAGGCCAGCGGTGGCAGAATAAAGCCCGCCAGCAGTCCGAAACTGAAGGCGGTGGCATAGGCCGGCGAGCCGTCAAACTGGGTGCCGAAGGCCAGTAAGCTCACCAGCGGTGCCAGCGTGGTACCGAACAGGGACACCAGCGCATAGTTTTTCAGCGGCACACCCTGATACCGCGCGAAACTGGCCACGCCGATGATAATGGGCCAGATGTTGACAACGTTTTTACCGAAAAAGGCGAAACCGATTACGGTGTAGACAGCGGCAATGAACGGGCCGCTCAGTTCGATCTTGAGCCACCGCAGGAGTCCAAGGGAAATCAGGCCGCACAGCCCGGCATTGACGAGCGTGGCCCCTGCACCGCCTATGGCCAAATAATCGTGTAGCAGAACGCTGGGTGACGTGATAATCGCCAGCAGGCCGCGCACGACGGCGACCGGGGAAGCAACCAGCCATCCCGCACAGAGCAACACTACCGGGAAAAGGGTATGGCACCAGGAGGCAAACCTTTTGTCTTGCATGGAGCCCTTAGGTAGCATGTCGCGGGCCGGATGCCAAGCGCGAACCGTACGGAAAAGCATTGTCACGTGGCCGCTTATTTCGTATGAAGGGCGCAGCGTGGCCATGGTTGCGCTGATTAATTGCAAGCCAAACGCAGAGAAGGAGCCATAAGAACCTTATGAAAGATATTGAAATCACCAATGTCCGCAATTTCGCACTTTTGGGCCATACGGGTGCCGGTAAGACCACCTTGCTCGATGCCATTCTATTCAAGCTCGGTGCCAGTGACCGGCAGGGCTCGCCGGAAAACAAGACGAGTGGTGCCGATTGGACCGACGAAGAAAAGACGCGTCAGATCACGATGTGGGCCAAGTCCTTTGATTTAGTTTATCAAACCAAAGGCGGACGGTCCATGGAACTAGTGGCGTTGGATACGCCCGGCTATGCTGATTTCTACGGTCAGGTGCTGGCCGCGCAAGCGGTTGCGGATAGTGGCGTGTTGGTAGTGGATGCGGTCAGCGGCATTCAGGTCGGCACCCAACGGGCGTGGAAGTGCTGTGAGCAGGTTGGATTGCCGCGCGCCATTGTCGTGTCGGGCATCGACAAGGAAAACGCCGATTTTTACGGTGTCCTGGCAGCGATTCAATCCACTTGGGGTAATCAGTGCGTGCCGGTTGTGATTCCGGCCGAGGATCACCAGTCGGTGGTGGATGTGATGGCGGCCAGGGAATTGCCCGCCGCCATCGCCGAACAGGCCCGGGAAATGAAAGGGGCTCTGGTGGAGTTTGCAGCGGAAACCGATGACGCCTTGATCGAGAAATACCTGGGCGGCGAGGATTTGACCGCGGAAGAAATTGCGGCCGGCCTGCACGGGGCGGTGCATAGCGGGAACCTGGTGCCG
>SLLF01000307.1 GCA_007134175.1 Kiritimatiellia bacterium
CACTAAATAGAAGATCCCCGACAGCATAAAAGCCGAGCCCAGCACGCCCACCGGAATCCGCCAGTCCATCATCCGGCGCACGACCAGATAGGCCCCGCACAACAGAATCAACAACCCCGCGGTTTCGCCCGCCGACCCGGTCACGGTCCCGAACAGCAGCATGAGGGCTTCCGTATCAATTTGTTCATATTTCATCAGGGCTAGTGGTGTGGCGCCGACGAACCCGTCCGGAGCCACCTGTTCCAGCCAGCCGCTGATGGGACGAGGAACAAGGAAAGGCGGTGTCCAAGTGGACGGGATAAAGGACGTGAACCGGCCCGGCGACATGGACGGCACCCAGGTGGTCATCGGCAGCGTGAACGCCGCCTGGGCGAAAGCGCGCCCTACCAGGGCCGGGTTCATGACGTTGTACCCCAAACCACCAAAGAACATCTTCCCGACGGCCACACCGAATACCGACGCCACCACTGCCATCCAGAGCGGGAACGCCGGCGGCAGGACCAGCGCCAGCAGCAAACCGGTAATGACGGCGCTCCAATCGTTGATCGTGGAGGGTTGTCCCATCCATTTGCAGCACAGATGCTCCGTCGCGACACAGACCACGGTGCACACTACCAGCAAGGCCAAAGCGCTCAAACCGAACTGGAAGACGGACCAGGCACAAACCGGCAGCAGCGCGTAGACCACATGGCGCATGATCGTTTCCACCGATAGCGGCTGGTGCAGATGCGGCGAGGTATGGAGTTGTACCGTATTCATTTCGCGGCGGCCTTCAGCGAGCGGTTCATCGCTTTTGCGACCCGGAAGTATTGCACCAACGGAATGCTGGAGGGACAGACATAACTGCAGCACCCGCACTCGAAACAGTCCATCAAATGGTGCGGCATCATATCCTCGTACTGCCGTTTACGGGCCATGCGGCCCAGCAGCGCCGGATTCAGGAGCATGGGGCAGGCTTCGACGCATTGGCCGCAGCTGATGCACGGATATTGGCGGCGCGGCGCCAAGGCATCGATTTCCTCCGGGCGCGGTACCAGAATGCCGCCACACCCCTTGGTCACCGGTACCTCCAGCGAGGAGACGGTGTCCCCCATCATCGGCCCGCCCATAATCAAGTATTTCGCCGACCCATGATACCCCAGCCGGCGCAGGATGAAGCCCAGCGGCGTGCCAATGGGCACGAGATAATTGCCGGGCTTATTCAGGCCGGGTCCCGTCACCGTCACCACCCGCTCGATTACGCCCCGCTGCATCGGCAGCAACGCCCCGATCTGTACCGTGGTGGCAACGTTGAAAACGCCCAGGCCGACGGAAGAGGGGTATTGGCCCGACGGGATTTCGCGGCTCACCAGTGCCTTGGCCAGCATCTTTTCCGCGCCCTGCGGGTATTTAGTCTCCACCACCTTAACCGTAATCGACCCGTCGCCCGGCAACGCTTGGCACACCGCTTCCGCAGCGTCCTGCTTGTTGGATTCCGTCCCGATGATCGCGCGTTCCGCGCCCATGGCACGCATGATCAAACGGGTGCCCATGATCAAGTCATCGGCCTGCTCCAGCATCAGGCGATGGTCCGTGGTCAAGTACGGTTCGCACTCACAGCCGTTGATCAGAATGGTGTCCACCTGGTGGTCGGGCGGCGGCGACATCTTCACGTGTGTCGGGAACGCCGCGCCCCCCAGCCCGACCAAACCCGCGTCCTGAATGGCCTGGATAATCGCCTTAGGGGTCATGGCGTCCACGTTCCGGGGCGCCCCGTAGAGAATCTCCTGCGAGTCGCCCGGCGATACGGTCAGGTAAATGGCCGGCACGCGCGGACCTTTCTGGGTCGAGGCCCAGTCAATACGCTTGATCACGCCCGTCGCCGGCGCGTGCAACGGGACGGACATGAAACCGTCCGCCTTGGCGATCGGTTCCCCGCGCACCACTTCCTGGCCCGGATGCACGATCGGGACCGACGGCTTGCCGAAGTGTTGCGAGAGCAACAGCGTCAATTCCGGAGGAAACGGCAACCGCGTAATCGGCTTGCCCGCCGTGTAGTGCTTATTATCCGGCGGATGCACCCCGTGCGAAAACGTGTCCAGCCGGGGGGCGGCCGCAGAGGAGACGGTGGTGGAAAGATTTGTGGCGGTGGTGGACATGGGTTAGATCGTAGCTTTTGGTAAATTCGCACGTGCGCTCGAAGAAACAAGGCAAGCCGGTCGACGATTACGGGCGACGATTACGGATAACGAGAAAATACCTCGGGATCGTAAACCGTAATCGTCGCCCGTAGTCGTCAGCCGTAGGTTTATGCCTATAGCACCCAATTGGCCACCTCAAGTGAATCAACCCGCCTAAACTCGCGCTCACTATTCGAAACCAAAACACGCCGACATGCCAAAGCATGAGCGGCGATCATTATATCTAGCGGACCAATCGGTGTCCCCGCCGACTCCAGTTCCATTCGTATCCGACCGTACTCCGCCGCTGCCGTATCGTCATAATCCAGCGTTTCAAATCCTGCCATAAAACTTACCAGCGCCCAGCGGTTCGCCGCCGGTCGTTGACTACGTCGGGCCCCGTATTCCAGCTCACTTAGCGTGACCGTCGAAATACCAATTTCCCCTTCCGGCTGACGCATCACCTGCTGCAAAACGGATGGACTCCTGCGGCGAATCAATTCAACGCAGATATTCGTATCAAGCATGAACTTCACTCGAAGAACTCCCGTTCCTGAGCGGCCGGTTGATTGCGATCAGCCATAAAATCTTCCGAGAAAGCGTCGAGGCTCTCAAGCAGTGCGTGCCAGGCACTGCTTCGCGGAAAAAGAATAACCATATCCTCATGCTTTTTCACACAGACCTCATGGCCATCAAAACGGCATTCTTTCGGTAACCTCACTGCCTGGCTGCGCCCGTTCTCAAATAACTTAGCTGTTTTCACGTGCCTCCTATAGGTATATACCCAGATATATACTCACGGCCAGGTCTGTTGTCAATTCCTAACGTCTCCTCTTTTCCAACGTCTCGAGAAAATGCGCGGATTCTTCCAACGTTTGGAAAAAAGCGGCCTATTTTGTTCCAAGGCCCGGAAAACTCCTTTATTGATATTTCTCGGCGCGCTTGACCAATTTCTCCAGATTCTTTTCGTTCGGATCGTGCGGAGTGCCGGGATGGATACATTGCCCGGTGCATTTTTCAGCCGAGCGCACAATATCCTTGAACGGACCGCCCTTGGGGTCCTTGATGTACGCCTTCTTCTCGTCGTCATACGCGAAGATTTTCGGGTTGATATTGATGCACTCGTCGCAGGAGGTGCATTCGTTGCGGTCAATCCAAGCCGGCTCAAACGCGCCGCCACCACCGCCGCCACCGGCCACAGTCGCATCCGGCGCGGCCGCCGTGGGCGCGGGCAGCACCGCTGCGCTACCATCGCCGGACAGCATCTGCATCAGGCCAGTGGCCAGTTTCTGTGCGGTTTCCGCACGGACTTGAGCCGCGATCTGTTCCGGATCGATCTTGCCCGATAGCCCGGCCAACGCCTTGAGCGTACGCCAGAAATGGCGGCGTTCCTCGGTGGACCGGACCAGCTCTTCGGCTACCAGCACGCGAATGAGACGGTTCTTCTTATTGACGCCCCAGACGTAGGGGAACATCCCCTCGCGCTCGTCCGTCTCCATATCGATGAACTCGGCGATGGGCACCATGTTATCGTTCCAGGTGTCCGGCGGCGCAACGCGGAAGTGTTTGCGGAACCGGGCTTCCCCGACGGCGAAGTCGGCGAAGGTCATCGGTATCTCTAGCTTCTTAACCTCACCCTCTTCCTCGTCCTGGTACTCCAGCGTGTAGGTGGGCCAATCCTCATCGAGGGCCGGATTGCCATCGAGGTTGATGCATTCCTCCCACGTGTCGCCGGCGGCCGGATCGAAGCGCAGGATCGGATAGGCCCGCGATTCGAGCGCCAGCTTGCTGCGCGCATAGGAGGCTTCGTCGCCGACACCGTGTTCGGGCTGGCAGACGGTGTAGCAATTGAAGAGCGCGGGACGACGGGCATTGATGCCGTCGATAAAGCCCTCGATCATGTGCGTGTAGTTCGACAGGTTGGCCTGCAGCACGAACGCGGTGCGGTGGGCGGCGCCGATCAAACTCATCTCCTTGCGGATTTCCGTCTTGCCGTGCCATGCCTTGCCGTACGGGGCCATGTCGGAGACCTGCCCGACAAAGCCGGAGGTGCAGGCTTGACCGCCGGTATTGGAATAGACCTGCGTGTCCAGCACCATGATCTTGATCGGTCGTCCGGCCATAAGGGCCCGCGACAGGTTCTGAAAACCGATGTCGTACATGGCGCCGTCGCCGCCGACCGCTACGACCGGCGGGCAGAGCAGGAATTCCTCGTCGGTGAATTTCTGCCAGTTGAAATAGGTCAACTCCTTGACCAGTTTCTCGTGGTCCGTCTCGCCGTCCAGGGCCGCTTGAGCCATGCGGATGGTCTTGAAGCCATCGGCCATCTTGACCATGTGCCCCTCGAAAATGCCCATCGCCACCGATGGCGCGTCCTGGAAGAGGTGGTTGGTCCAGGGGAACGGATACGGGTTGTAAGGGAACGAGGAGCCATAGACCGACGAGCAACCCGTGGCGTTGGTGAAGCCCATGTTCGCCCGACCGGTGTTGGTCTCGCCCACTTCGTAGTTCCACTTGAGGTCCTTGAGCTTTTTGAGCAACCCCGTGACCCACGCCAGCCAATCCTGATCGAGCGGACTGCCAGCTTTGCCCTGGTCCAGCTCGCTGGCCAGGGCGGAGAGGTTGAGGTCACCGGATTTGTGCGCCTCAATGATACGCTGGATCCGGGGCGCATCGCTCAGGTCGACGGTCTGGGCCAATTGCATCTTGACATGCTGTTCCAGCCGCTCAATCAGGTCGTTGATCTGCTCCACGTGCTTCTTCACGCGCCGCTGCATCAGCGTGGTGATGGTGGCGGTGAAGATGTGCAGGACCGATTTTTCGCCGCAGCCGGTGCAGGCACCGTCGCCGCAGACCATCGACTGGTAGACCGACTTGTCCATCAACATCGTTTCCAGCGCACCGATCTTTTCGTCGATATCCTCCACCCGACTGAATTCCGGCGGCGTGCTGGGCAGGTCCAGCCAGTAATCCCAGTCGCGCCGCAAGGTTTCGATGCTGTCCTTGGTCTGCGGCTTGATGCGCAGCGCGTCGTCGTCACACACATCCACGCAGAGCATGCAGCCTTTGCAGGTGTAGGGATTGACGGTGATCGCGAACAGACCGCCGCTGCCGGCTTGCTGTTTTTCCTTCTGATTATAGTACGGCTTGGTCAAGGAGAACTTGAATGAGCCCATCGCCTGGCGGAACCAGCCAAACTCGGTCTCCCATTCCTGGCGCTCCAGATCGGGCGCTTCGCCGATGGTCGCGGTGATGGCGTCTTCCAGCAACGGGCCGACGTCCACCGACTTGCCGTTGGCCCCGTCGGTGGTGGCGCGCAGTTTCTTTTCCACCGTGCGCACGGCGCGGCGGAGATGTTTGACCGTGTGTCCAACTTTTTCGACGCGCTTGATGGTCGTCTCAAAGGCATCCTGCACACTGCAGGCGATGCCCGGGATGGCGCTGTCGGGACAAACGGTGAAGCAGTCGCTGCACGCGGTACAGTTTTCCGGAATCCATTCGGGATGATTGAACCGGATCTGCGTCAGATCACGAAACACGCCGGTCGAGGCCGGGATCAGACTCATGGCGTTGAACGGGTCGGCCAGGTTGTCGTTCGGCTGACCGCCAAGATAGAACGAACCGGTCTGTTCCCAGAACCGGTGGATATCGGTCTTGGCATCGTTCGAAGCCGGCAACCGCCTGAGCATCACCGGCATACTCGATTCCTTCTTCAGCGTTTCCGCTTTCTCGCGTGTCACTTCCTTCCGGGCGATTTCCTTGATCTGGTCGAAACCACGCCGCACGACGCGAACGTTGTCTTCTACCACGCGCGCGCCTTTGCTGCCGAATTTCTTTTCGATCTGGTCGCGGATGGCCTTGAATAGCTTCTCCTCGGTGAGGTTGGCGTTGGCCATGACCGGTGAGCAGGCAAAGAACGCGCCCTGGAAAGCGATACCCTGCATGCGGAACTGCAGCTCGATATCCGAGGCCTCTTCGCGCGCGATTTTGAAGGCATCGAGATAAAAGACGCGGATGTCGTTATCGATGATGAACTTCTGTTTGGTCGGCGGGATGGTCTGCCAGACCGCCTCCGGTGTCTCGAGTTCGCTTTGGATAATGAACACGCCGCCTTTTTTCAAACCGAACAGCGGGTTGGAGTGACTGAAGACGTTCGGGTCCGGTGACAGCACCACATCCACGTAGTTGTATTCGCAGTTGATGCGAATCGGTTCCGGCGCGGCGGAGAGGTAGTAGGTGGTCGGCTGCCCTTTCTTCTCCGAGCCGTATTTCGGGTTGGCTTTGATGTCGTAGCCGAGCAGGTCGTAGAGCGTGATGGCCAGGTTCTTGCCCGTCGTGATGGCGCCCCAGCCGCCGACGGAATGCATGCGCACGGTGATCGCACCTTCCGGCAACAGGTTGGGATTCTCGCTGCCTTTGACCTGCAGCTCTTTGATACGGGGATACCCTTCAAGCAGTTGCTGCTGGAAGATTTCCTGCTTGGGCGTGAAGGCCTTCTCATGGACGAAATCGATGGACAGATAGAAGAACTTCCGTTTCGCGCCGTCCGGGATCATATTCTCCACCGCGCCCACCACGCCTTCCGGCTGCAAGTCGCGGCTGCCCATGCCGAAACAACCGGAGAAGAGCGGCGGGGCGTCCTGCAGTTTGGCATAGGCGGGATAATTCGGATAGGGGCGGTTTTTCTTATCGGCGGACCCGTTCTCCATGCACTTCATCAAGGTGGCGCGGATTTCGCGGATCAGCGGCAGGTCTTCCGCCAGCGGTTGATCGGTCCGTTCCAGGACCGTCACCCCTTTGCGTCCTTGCAGCAGTTTCCCGATCAAGTCGCCGGGGAACGGGCGGTACATCGTCATGTTTACCACGCCGACCTTGATGCCGCGCGATTCGCGCAGGTAATCGGTCACGGCTTCGGCGGTCCCCATCAGGCTGCCCATGCCGATAATCAGGTACTCGGCATCGTCGCAGCGGTAGGTAGACACGCGCTGGTATGGCCGACCCGTCAGTGCCGAGTATTCCGCCATGCACTGGTCGGCGATTTCACGGATGTGATCGAAAAAGTAGGGGCGCTGCGCCGCCACGGACTGCATGTAGGCGTCCTGGTTCTGCACACAACCGGCCAGCACGGGATTGTCCACATCCCATAACACCGGTACGCGACGGCGTTTTTCGCCGTACATGATGCGCTGGGCCGGGGTCGGGGTGTCGATGAGATCTTCCGGCTTGCCGAGGAACTCCGCGATCAGCTCGCGCTCGGGTACTTTCATCGTTTCGATCAGGTGCGTGGTCAAAAAACCGTCCTGGCCGACCGCCCCGGGGGTGAGCGACAGCTCGGCGATCTTACGCGCGATAATGTTCAGGTCCGCGGCTTCCTGTGCATTCTTGGCCAGGACCTGGAAGAAGCCGGTATCGTCCATCAAGTGATAGTCGTCGTGCCCGGCGTGGACGTTAAGGGTGGATTTTGTGATGGCGCGGCAGCCGACGTTGAGGATGTAGGGGAGTCGTTTGCCGACGGCGGGGTAGAGCGATTCGTGCATGTAGGCGATGCCCTGACCCGAGGAGAAGTTCGACGCGCGCAGGCCGCTCATGGACATCCCTGCCGTCACACCGGCAGCGGCGTGTTCGCCTTCCGGTTCGAGAAAGATCAGCGGGCGGCCGGAGATGTTGACGTGGCCGGCGGCGGTCATTTCGGCCCAGTACTCGCCCATCTGGGTCGAGGGCGTGATGGGATAGGCGCCGGCGGCATCGCTGGATTCACGTTCGCACATGATCACGGCGGTGTTGCCGTCCATCGCATCCAGGATACCCGGATATTTTGCCTTTGTTTGCTTGTCGCTCATGGTGTGGTCCTTGTTTGGTTTACTGAAATGGGTGCCTGTTCACTCCGTGCCGACGGGCAGCGGCGTTTTGCGCACGATCTTCTTTGCTTTGCTTCCCTTAATCACTTGTTTGTTTTCCAGCCAGACAATCGCGCCGGTTGGGCAGCGGTCGATGATACCCGGCGTAGCCAACTGATTCTTACTGTAGTCAACAATCGGTAAATTGTTTTCCATCCGCATCAACCCGGCCGGGGCGTCCATCACGCAACGGCCGCAGGCATTGCAGGCCACTTCACACTCCGCCAACGCCTGGTCGCCTTCCGCCAGGCTCTTGCACGCCACCCACAGCTTGTGGCTGACCGGGTGCAGCTCGAACAAATCGAGCGGGCAGGCAATGACGCAGTCGTTGCAGGCCACGCATTTATCCTCGTCCACCACCGGCAAGCCGAATTCGTTCATGTGGATCGCGTCAAAGGTGCATGACACCTCGCAATCACCCAAGCCCAGACACCCCCAGGCACAGGCTTTGCCGCCACCGCCCGTCGCCACCGCCGCCCGGCAGCTCGGTAAGCCGGCATACCGCGCGCGCATCCTGGCCACATGCGTACCACCTTGGCAAGCCAGACGCGCCACGACTTTTTCCTGTTCCTCCAGTGCAATCCCCATGAACTCCGCGATCGCCGCGTTGCCCGCTTCGCTATTTACCGTACATTTCGATGGGGGCGCTTCACCTTTCACAATCGCTTCCGCAAACGGACGGCAACCGGGATAACCACACGCACCGCAGTTGGCGTGCGGCAGCATCTCTTCCACCTCATCGATGCGGGGATCCTCGTGCACATGCAACTTGCGCAGTGCCAGCGCAATCACCACGGCCAAGACTACACCCAACGCCAGCATAAAAAACGCCGCAGGCCAGATCTGTATAAACAGATCCATCCTACGGCAAATCCGTAACCAGCATTGACGTC
>SLLF01000139.1 GCA_007134175.1 Kiritimatiellia bacterium
ACCGGGTCGTTGGTCACGTCCACGTTGGTGGTAGTAGCGGTTTCGGTGGCCGCCACGGTAACATGCAGCCGGGCGATTTCATGGACGCCGGCCGGCAGTCCGCCGTTGTCCACCAGGAAGGCGATGCCTACCCGGCCTACTCGTGGGGTTGTAACGTGGCGGAGGTGTGGGTGGATCCGTTGACGTTGGAGATCAGTTGTCAAAAGATCACCGCCTACTACGATATCGGGCGCGTGTTGAATCCGGTGTTGGCGCTGGGTCAACTGGAGGGCGGACTGGTCCAGGCGCTGGGGTACGCGTTGATGGAGAAGATCGCCGTTACCGGGGCGGGTCGCTACGACGCCGATCGCATGCAAACCTACGTCATTCCCACTATGCTGGACGGCCCGGAAATGGACCTCCATTTTCTGGAATTCCCGTACACCGATGTCGAGCCGGGCGCTAAAGGGGTGGGCGAGATTCCCATGGACGGGTTGGCCCCGGCCATCGCCAACGCCGTGGTACAGGCGACCGGTGTCCGCCTGCGCGATTTGCCGCTGACCCCGGAAAAACTGTTGGCGCAGGGTGGGGGCGTGTCCTTGGCGGCACCAAGCGGATGAGGAGCGAAAGGCTGATGCAAACCATTAAAAGAAGTTGGACGATAAACGGCACGCACTACGAGGTGGAAACCGCGCCGCTACGGCGCCTGTTGGATGTGCTCCGTGAAGATTTGCGGCTTACCGGGACCAAGGAGGGTTGCGGCGAAGGGGAGTGTGGCGCCTGCACGGTGATGGTGGACGGGGAGCCGGTGCTGGCCTGTCTGCTGGCGGCGGGACAGGTGCCGGACGGCGCGCAATTGACGACGGTGGAAGGGCTGGAGCACACGCCGGGCGGCCGGGTGTTGCAGGAGGCGTATGCGGAGTTGGGCGCGGCGCAGTGCGGTTTCTGCATTCCGGGCATGATCGTTTCCTCCTACGCGCTGTTACAGCGCGGCGGGACGGTGGACGCGGCGGCGATACGCGAAGCGCATGCCGGCAATATCTGTCGCTGCACGGGGTATAAGAAGATCGTGGCGGCTATTGAATTGGCTGCGGAGCGGTGGCCGACAGCTGGAACGGGAAAGTAGGGACGGATGCATACACCACAGACATTGGCCGAGGTGGCGGTTTACTTCCCCGAGGAGTTGGATGAGGCGCTGGCGGCGCTGGCCGATGAATCGCGCCGGGGCCAACTGCTGGCGGGCGGCACGGATTTGATGGTGCAATGGGAGGCCGGGGTGCGGCCTTTGCCCGCCCAGGTGATCAGCATCAAACACCTATCCGAGCTGTGCGGGATAGCGGATAAGGGGGCTGTCCTGCATATCGGTGCTGCGGTCACGCATCGGCAGTTACGCGAGTCCGGTCTGGTGCGGCAGTACCTGCCCTCGCTGGCGGCGGCGGCGGCGACGGTCGGAGGCTATCAGATTCAGGCCATGGGCACGATCGGCGGCAGTCTGGCCAATGCCAGTCCCGCCGGGGATCTGGCCCCGTCGCTACTGGTGGCGGAAGCCCGGATAGTAGTCGCCAACCAGCAGCGGGAGCGGTCGATACCGGCCACGACGTTCTGGCAAGGCTATCGCACCGTGGATTGTGCGCCGGACGAACTAATTGTGCGGGTGGAATGTCCCAAGTTGAAGCCGGGTTATGTCGAAGGCTGGCGCAAGCTGGGACCACGCAAGGCACAGGCTATTTCCAAGGTCATGGGCAGTTTTCGCGGTGCGTATGACGGCGCGGTGATCCGCGAATTCCACGTCGCTATCGGCAGCGTGGCGCCGACCTGCATCCGCTTGACGGAATTGGAAAGTTGGCTCGTGGGGCAGCCGTTGACCGCAGCGACTTTTCAGGAAGCGGAGCGACGGGCGCGGGATACGGTGCAGCCAATTGACGACGTCCGCTCCACGGCGGCCTATCGCCGCTGGGTGACGGGCCGCATGATCCGCGGTTTTCTCGAGACCTGGCCACGCTGAAGTCGGATGCCCGCCGGTTCAAAGATCGTATCGATGCGCACGGGCCATCTGCATTATGGGGATGGCTAATTGATTACGCTGTAAGAAATGGATGGAGTATTTGTTGCGTGGGGGCGTGTGTGGAGGCTGTTGTTGAATATGAAGGGACTTGGTCATGTCGAGACATCTCATTAATGCGGCGTTAGGACACAGATTCAAACACCGCACTGCTTGGCGAGAAACGAGATTTTTCGACTGCGCTTCCGCTCCGCTCAAAATGACGGAAAGCAAGCGTGTGCGGCTTAACACGGTGTACCATGTGGTTAGGTGTCCGTCAGCACGATCATTGCGTGCAATCCCCGCGTCAAGCGCGTTGTGGTCGAAAAACCCGCATTTTTTTGGCCTCCACTCAAAGGCATTGGCCTTTTCTCACGCGATCTGGCGGATAGAAATCCGCCACTCTTTTTTCAGCCTCTATTCACGCACCTTTCCGGCACCGCAATCGGCGCGGGGATGGCGGGCAGGCGCACACTCCGCTATGGTTTGCCCATGATCGAATTCAAACAAGTCACCAAGTATTACGGGCCGCAGGATGTGCTGGTTGATGTTGATTTGCGGATTTTGGCGGGGCACCGCATCGGGGTGGTTGGTCCCAACGGGGCCGGCAAGACCACGCTCTTTGCCCTGATCACGGGAGCAATCGCGCCGGACAAGGGGGACGTGATCATTCCAGCCGGCGTGCGGTTGGGCTATCTGCGTCAAGTGCTCGACACACGGGATGTGCACACGCCGTTGGTGGAGTATGTCGCCGACGCGGTGCCCGAGCTGCGTCGGGCTGAAGCGCGTATGCATGCCATAGAACACACCTTGGCTACCGAACCCGCCAGCGACAAGCTTTTGCGTGAGTTGGGCCAACTACAGACAACATTTGAACATCTGGGTGGTTATACACTGCGATCCCGGGCGGAAGCGGCGCTGGGGGGCTTGGGCTTTGCGACCGACGCACTGACGCGACCACTGCGCGACTTCAGTGGCGGCTGGCAGATGCGCGCGGAGTTGGCCCGCGTATTGATTGTTGATCCCGACATCCTGCTGCTAGATGAACCGTCCAATTACCTGGACTTGCCCGCTGTGGAGTGGTTGCAACGCTATTTGCGCTCGTTCCAGGGAACGCTGGTGCTCATTTCGCATGACCGCTATCTGCTTAACACCTTGACCAGGGACACCTTGGAGATCAACGCGGGGCGCTGCACGTGTTATCCCGGGGCCTACAACGACTATATGGTCGCGCGCGTGGTGCGCCATGAGCAGTTGCTGGCACGACACAAAAACCAGCAACAGAAGCGCAAACAAGTGGAGCGCTTTATTGAACGGTTCCGGGCCAAGAACACCAAGGCCACCCAGGTGCAGAGTCGGATCAAGATGCTGGATAAGATGGAGACGGTTGAATTACCGGACCAAATCATGACCCGGGGGCGTATTCGCCTGGCCTCGCCGCCCCATTGCGGCGCGGAAGTGATGCGGCTCGAAAAGGCCGGCGTGACGTATGACGGTAAGCGGTGGGTCTTGCGACAGGTGGATCTTTCCGTCCAGCGTGGTGAGAAGACTGCGTTGGTCGGCCTGAACGGGTTGGGCAAGACCACATTGCTGCGATTGCTGGCCGGCGAGTTGCCGCCCAACGAGGGGCGACGGATGGTGGGGCACCGGGTCGTGCCCGGTTATCAAACCCAGGACTTTGCCGAGTCCATGGACCCTGCCGCCACGGCGTACCAGGTGGTGCGTCAGGCGGCACCGGATGTGGCCGAGCAGTCTATCCGAACCTTGCTGGGTGGTTTTGGCTTCTCCGGTGACGCCATCGAAAAAACCGTGTCGGTATTGAGCGGCGGGGAGAAGATACGGCTGGCCTTTGCGCGGCTGCTGGTCAAGCCGCCGAACTTTCTGATTCTCGATGAACCAACCACGCACCTGGACGTCCATGCCCGGGAAGCGTTGGAAGATGCGTTGCGGGCCTACGAGGGTACGCTCTGTTTCGTCAGTCACGATGTTGAATTCGTGCAACGCGTAGCCACCGGGATCATCGCCATGACGCCGCCGGGTATCCGGCGCTACGCCGGTGGATACGATTACTACCGCGAGAAGGTCACGGCGGAAGGCGCGGCGGTTACTACGGGCGGAACCGCTAAGATTAGCCCGGGCGCATGTGCGGGGAAGGGGACGAAGCGGGACCGCGCACGCATTGTTCAAGAGACGGCGCGCAAGAGGCGGGAGCTCGAGAAGGTTATGCGTCAGGCGGAGGAGCGTATCGGGCGATTAGAGGCCGAACAGCAGGAATTGGTTGCGGGCTTGGAAAGCGGCGACCACCAGCGCACTCATGCGGAAATCAATCAGCGGTTGACTGATTTGCCCGCCGAAATTGAAGGGGCCACCCAGGCATGGGAACGTACCGGCATGGAAATAGAGGCGTTGTTGGATTGGCGCGCCGCGGCATTGCGCAAGCGCTAGCGGACTCCGCCGTTCATACCCACGTTTCTTGCCGGGCGCCCTGCGGCCTTGTGCCGCAGGAGCCAAACGTTCACGAGCTAATGCGCTGTATATGACGGAAAGAGCCCGAAATTGATCGGGAAAAGCACCATAGACCCCCACGCGACCCGCTCGGGCTCATGGCAACCACGGCCTGTAGCCAAACCCAAACTCCTCAAGGCCGCAGGGGGGCGCACAAATTAAGCCACTCGGCCTGGTCCCCGGTGAAATGCGGTCTGGCGGCTGCTTCAGGTTTAGGACGCGTGGGGAATCCAAACCGTTAGCGCCTTCGGTAATACGTCAACCTGCAGCTCCCGGCCCGCTTCCAGCAGTTCGCCATCAAGCTGAATGGGAGCCGCCTGCTTACGACGCACCACCAGTCGACTGAATTTGAAGGTTTTCACCTGGGGCAGGCGGTCGATCGTCCCGTTGAACAGGCGCGGCAGATTGGCGATGACCATCGGGGCATCCCGTTGTTCGACTACGACCAGCTCCAGTAGACCATCGTCCGGGCAGGCGTGCGGCGCAATGCGCGCCTGCCCGCCGAATTGGGTCAGGTTGGCCACGGTGAACATTAGCGGGTCCTGTATGGGCTGCGGCTCATGCTCGTCGAGCAGGATTTCAAAGGGTTGCCGCTTGTACTCGAAAAATTCATAGACCGCGGCAAAAACGTAAGGCCAGACCCCGCGCACCGGCGATTTTTCAAAGGACCGCACGATGGCGGCATCCCAGGCCATGCTGCACGTCACAAAAAAAGGCCGTTCGTTGACTCGCCCCACATCGATGCGCAGCCGTTGCCCCCGGCTCAATGCGGCCGCGGCGGCTTCGGGTTTCAGCGGAATATCGAAGTGGCGGGCAAATCCGTTACCGCTCCCGGTGGGAATGACCCCCAGCGCTGCCGGCGTGCCCACCAGGACGCTGCCGATGGAATTAACCATGCCGTCGCCACCGACGACGAGCACGGTGTCGACCCCCCGCTCGAGGGCCTGGCGGGTCTTGCGCTGGCCGTCCTCGATGGAATGGCTCAATTGGAAATAGCAGTCGCCGTCCGGTCGATCCCAGTGGCGTCCGATGGCGGTCACCACCGACTGGAACGAAGAAGCCAAACCGGCCTTGGGATTTAGCAAGACCAGCACGCGGCTACCATTCTTTTGGTTCATGCCGCTAGCTTAACCCTATTGGCTTGGGCTGGCAATGATTACCGCGCCGGTCACCGGAATACCCGCTTGTTTGCAAAGCCCGCATGCTGTACGCTAAGACAGTTTTACAGAGCACAAAAGGAGCAACCGGGGAGGATGCACCACTAATGGGCAGTATATTCAAAGCGTATGATATTCGAGGGATCTACGGAAAAGAATTAACGGACGAGCTCGCCGGCCAGATCGGGCGGGCTTTTGTAACGTTTCTGGGATGTAAGCGCGTGGTGGTCGGGCGCGATATGCGGCCGCATTCGATAACGTTGTTCCAGGCGCTGGCCCGCGGGTTGACCGAGCAGGGCGCGGATGTGGTTGACTTGGGCCTCTGCTCCACACCCATGTGTTATTTTGCCAACGGCCAGTGTGGCGCGGATGCCGGCATCATGATCACCGCGTCCCATAATCCCGGCGAATACAACGGTTTCAAGATGTGCCGCTCCGAAGCGATCCCCATCAGCGGCGCCACCGGCATTCAGGATCTCGAGCGCATCGTTGCCGAACAAGCCTTCGCGTCGCCCGCCGCCCAGCCCGGCCGGATTTCCACCCACGATATCGTGCCGGAATACGTATCGCATTTCCGGACCTTCGCCGCGCTGCAGCGGCCGGTCAAGGTGGCCATTGATTACGCCAACGGCATGGGGATCTATGAAGGCAAGGTGCTGGAAGGGGTGCTGGAAATCGATCCGTTGTTCGATGAGCTGGATGGCACGTTCCCGAATCATGAAGCGAACCCGCTCCATGCCGAGACGTTCGAGCCGTTGCAACAGCGGTTGCGTGAGGGCGGCTACGATTTCGGGATTTATTTCGATGGTGACGCCGACCGGGCCGGATTCGCCGATGAAACAGGCGCCATTGTCTCCAGCGACATGATCACGGCGCTGATCGCGCGTGCCATATTGGAGCAGGAAAAGGGGGTCATCTTCTACGATCTGCGCAGCAGCTGGGCGGTGAAGGAGGTCATTGAAGAAGCCGGCGGCACCCCGCAGCGGTCGCGCGTCGGGCATGCGTTTATCAAGGAGCAGATGCGCGAGGCGGACGCCCTGTTTGCCGGTGAGCTGTCCGGCCACTATTATTTCCGTGAAAACTACTACGCCGAAAGCGCGGCGCTGGCGGCTTTGTTCATCGCCAACTTGATCAGTCGCACTGGCCAGACGCTATCGGAGCTGGTGGAGCCGATCCGGCGCTACCATGCCAGCGGTGAAATCAACTCCACGGTGGCGGACGTGGAGGCGGTCTTTGCCCGGTTGCGCGCCGCTTATCCCCGCGGTCACTTGTTCACGTTGGACGGACTAAGCATCGAATTCGACGACTGGTGGTTCAATGTGCGCGCATCCAACACCGAACCGCTGGTGCGCCTCAACCTTGAAGCACGGACGCGCGCCATGATGGAGGCGCGTCGCGACGAAGTACTGCAATTGATTCGCCAATGAAGCGCAAGGTCCATCCTAGGAGGTCGACATGGTAGCCGGGGTATATGACACCTATTCGCTGATCTTTATCCATAATGCCGCGCTGCTGATTACGCTGGCCTATGTCTATAGTTTGCTGCCCGCCTACGAAGAGCAGGAGACGACGCTGACGGTCAAGTTGATCCTGGGCGGGGTGGTTAGTGCCATTGCCTTGTCGATCATGCTCACCTCCTGGGAAATGCATCCGGGAATCGTGTTCGATACCCGCTCGGTGTTGATGGCCGGATCCGGCCTGTTTCTGGGCATCATCCCCACCGCCATGGCCATGCTGACGGCGGGCTTTTTCAGCATGGTCATTGCGGGTGACGAAGGAGTGGTCACCGGGATCACGATCATCATTGCTTCCGGCTTGACCGGCTTGATCTGGCGTCAATTCCGCCACGGGGAGCTGGCCGATATTACGTGGCGTGAGCTGTACGCCTACGGTTGGGTGGTCCACCTGCTTTTGCTGCCCCTGTTTTTTGTACTGCCCGACCGGGCGGCGGCGTTAGAGATTATCCGTGAAATCTGGCTGCCCTACCTGGCGCTGTTTCCCGCTGCCACGATGCTGTTGGGCAGCATGCTGACCTACCGGTTGCAGCGCGAGCGCGACGCGATTGAACTGCGCGACAGCGAGGAACGCTACCGCAGCCTGTTTGAGCGCAACCAGACCATCATGCTGATCAGCGATCCGGCCAGCGGCCAGATCGTCGATGCCAACGACGCGGCGGAAGCCTTTTACGGATGGTCACGAGCCGAATTGAAGCAGCGCAAGCTGACGGACTTGAACGTGGCACGCCAGCCTCAGCCCGCCACCGGTCCCGCTGCGGCGGTCGGCCACGCCAAGCACATAGCGCACCGGCTGGCCGACGATGAGATTCGTTATGTGGAGATGTACCGCGGCCCGATCACCATTGACCAGCGCCCCTTGGCGTTTCACATCATTCACGACGTCACCGAACAAAAGCGGCTCGAGGATCAGTTGCGCCAAGCCCAGAAGATGGAAGCCGTGGGCCGTCTGGCTGGCGGGGTGGCCCACGACTACAACAACAAGCTGCAGGCCGTTTCAGGCTTTACCGAGTTGGCGCTGCAGGAGGCCCCCCCTGACAAGGCCGAACTCAAGTATTATCTCGAGGAAGTGCAGGCGGCCGCCGAGCATTCGGCCCAGTTGACCATGCAGTTGATGACGTTTGCCCGGAAACAACCGATTCAGCCTTGTGTGCTGGATATCAATGACACGATTGCCGGTACGCTTAAGATGCTGAAGAAGTTGATTGGCGAGGATGTCGAGCTGGCTTGGAAACCCGCAAACGAATTATGGCCGATCAAGATCGATCCGCTGCAGGTTGACCAGGCCCTGGTCAACCTGGTCATCAATGCTCGTGACGCCATAACGGACACCGGCAAGATTTCCATTGAAACGCAGAATGTGCATGTAGATGAGACTTGGCAGTCGCTTATCCCTGATTCCCGGCCCGGGGACTACGTCATGGTGGCGGTCACGGATTCCGGCCATGGGATTGGACCCGAGGCGCTGGAGTATCTGTTCGAGCCGTTTTATACCACAAAGAATCCGGGGCAGGGTACCGGGTTAGGGCTGGCAACGGTCTACGGCATTCTGCAGCAAAATGACGGATTTCTCCATGTGCAGAGTACGCTGGGGCAAGGCGCGTCCTTCAAGCTCTACTTCCCGCGCGTGCATTCAACGCCGACCACCGTACTGCGGGGTGGTGCGTCACAACCGGATGTCGGTGGCCGGGGTCAGCGAGTGCTCGTGGTCGAGGACGAA
>SLLF01000078.1 GCA_007134175.1 Kiritimatiellia bacterium
CACGCCCCACCAACCCAGCCCCATGTCGCGCGGGATGGCCAAGGGGGCAGAAAATGCCCGGCGTCCATTAATCATTGCGAAGATGCCGTCGGCGCGGATCTCGAGACGCAGTCTGGCGGAATCACGGTCCTGCGCCCAAAGGCGCATCTCGTTCAAATGTAGTTGTCCATTGAGCCACACCTGTTGATATAACTGCCCTGCATCATCAAAGCCAAACCGGATCATATTGCCCTCGCCCCGCCGCGCGTATAACCAGCAGTAGCCGCGCGTACCCTCGATGTCGGCTTCGATGAAGCCACTCGGCATGGCGTCGGACTGTTCCAGGCGCAAATAGGCTTCCGTCTGGGTCGGGTCGGCACCAAGCTGCAGGGTGCCGTCATCCCCCCAAAGTTGATCGCGCGACGAGGTCCAATTGCGTGACAGACGCCCGATGCGGAAGTCTTCGACCGCGACTTCCGTGCGCGGTAACAGCGCTTGAAAGGCCTCGCGCACATGCTCTTCCGGGGCATTGAAGGCGATGTCATCGATATACGTCAGCAATAGCCATGATTCGGGGCGGGTAAGCAAGTGGTGGTCCAGTATCACGCGCGCCAGCATCGGGTCAGCCCGCGTACGTGCACCGATGCCCAGGATGCGGCGGAGATTGGCGAAGCGTTCTTCCGGGGTCTCCAGTAGGGCATGGCGCAAGGTCAAGGCGCGCAAGTTGTCGGCCTGCCGCGTCAGTACCAGATTGATCAAGGTTTCCGCCTCACCGTAACGGCGGCGTCGAATCAGCCATTCCGCTTTTGCCAGTACCAGCTCGGGGTGTTCGGGAAACAGGCGTTCGTAGTAATTCAACAGGTCGCGCGCTGCCGCGTATTGGTCCAGCTCCAGGTCGAGTATACGTGCCAAGCGGGTGATCAAGCGGATCTGGCCCGGTTGGATGGCCAAACTCTCTTGATATTGCTCGACCGCTTCAATTAACATTTGACGACGGAGGTAGGTGTCGCCGATCAGGGCCACCGGCTCGGGGTTGCGCGGTTCGAGGTCGGCCCATTCCTGCCAGATGGCAATCGCCCGGTCATAATCGCCGGCATTGAACGCCATCCGGCCCTCAAGGCGCAACGTCCGGTAGCGCAGCTCGGGAATCATCTCGCGTTCGGCGGCGGTGGACTCGTCGCCGAACTCGTAATAGAGCGCCAATTCAAGGTCACGCGCAGTCCCGGGTTGGAGTTGTTCCTCTTCGCTTTCGTGCACCCGGCAGATAACCGACAACTGCACGTTTTCGAAGGCCGTGTAGCCGTGTACCAGAAGAAACCAGTCACCCGGAGGCGGGTCGTCCTTGATGACGACCTCCTCGTTGCCGTGCACAAAAGGGCGGCCGTCGAACAGGGAAGGGGTAGGCTCCGTCCCGTGCCGCACGTACAGGTCCGCGTCCCCCTCGCCGCCTGCCATAAGGATCCGGAAACGCCGGGCATTGGGGGGCACCCGCCAGACGAACAGGTGCACGTCGCCAGCCCGGCCGGCCAAACCCTCAACACGGTCACCGCAGGAAAGGCGTTCCGGCCTGATGCCGGGCGATGGTTCAAAAC
Source organism: Kiritimatiellia bacterium (assembly GCA_007134175.1). Lineage (GTDB taxonomy): Bacteria > Verrucomicrobiota > Kiritimatiellia > SLAD01 > SLAD01 > SLLF01. Next base: position 1,572 of record SLLF01000078.1, read on the forward strand.
GAACCGGCGGGGTCAACTGCAACTGGTGCCAGGGCCGCATAGGTGATGACTCGAAATCAATATGCGATGACGTGGCAGTGATTCCCCGGGAATCCGTTGAGACCGTACGATCATGCCCGCTGGCCACACCATCCGCCGGGGTCTGGCTACTGGCCAGCAGTAAGCCCAATCCCAGGCTACACGCCAGCCGGTTGTTCGTTAAACCGGCCAGACCGTGTACGGTCCTTGCTTGTCCTGGCGTGGGGACACCCATATGGCTACTCGTACTCCTCACTTTGTGTCACGCTGGATGGACCGGAGCAGGGGGAACAGCCCCTCCGCTGTAGTGGCGTTCAAGTCGAATATAACCACGCCGGTCGCCTCCTGTTCCACCGCCAACCGGGCCTGACGCAGCGCTGCCCGTGGCGAGAGACGGGTGTGGGACGCCGTGACCCCCAAGCCCATCCATACTCGCCCGGCCGCCCCTGGCAAAGCCAGTTGGCGCTGCATCCATTGCCGCAGTTCAGCTTCGCGCTCGGTATAATTCATCGGGACCACAAAGTCCAGCCATTCGCGTTCCAGCCAATGGGGCCAATCCTGGCCGAGCTGCGGCTTGACGGTGGCCACGTCCGGCCAGACGGCGGCGGATAAGCGCACTTGCGGGTAGTGGTCGCGTACCGCCGCAGCGACGGATTCCACAAAGGTACTAATGGCCCCGGCGCGCCAGGTCTCGAAAGCGGACTGAGCCGCGGGCGGGATTTCGGGCCAACTCGGCAGGGATCGGCCATAGTGCTTCTCGAAAAGGCGGCGGCAGGCCGGCCCAAAGCAGTATGCCGCGTCAGGATAGCGGACGTAATCCAGATGCAGCCCGTGTACACCGGGGGTGCCCGCCAACTGCAAGACGCGGGCCAATTCGTCGTCGCGGTTTTCCGGCAGGGCGGGGCACAACCACGTAGTGGGCGAGCCATCCGCGCGCGTCTGCAAGCGGCCGGCCCGGCGATATTCCGCCAGGGATTGCGGGTCGGCGGCTTCGATATTAAAGACAATCGGCCACGCGTGCACATTCAGATCGTGGGCGGACGCGGCTTGGACCGCCCGCGTGGGGCGTGACCCGCCGTAGCGGACATAGACAAACACATCCGTAAAACCAGTATCCGCCAGTAGTGCCATGGTGCGGTTCCAGTCGCCCGGGTAGAGCCCGCGCCCGGTATGGTCCCAAATCCCCAGGGCCATATCGGTTGGCCAGCGGATCGGCGTGACGCCGGCCCCTTCCTGCGCAGCGGACCACTGCGAAAGATGTGACCAGGCCGCGGCCGCATCGGAACGGGCCATGGCGGATTCCATGGCGGCTTGGGCTTGCTGTGCCGCTTCCGGCATGGCCTGTGCACTTGACGTTGCTGCCGCGAGTTGCTCGGCTTTGTGGCGGACCGCCGTGAGGGCGGCCGACGGCTGATGGCGATCCAGGATGAAGGCCAGCGCTTGTAGCCGGGCCGTCTCGTTGTCCCGTCCCAGCAAATAGCTGAACCAAGCTCCGCGCGGGGAGATGATAACAGCCGGTTCGGCCTGCCGTCGGCCTGTAGCATCGGCCCAGTGGGCGAGGACAACGGCATCATCGCGGGCTGGACGGACGGGCAGCAGGTGCGGGGCGGACTGCACAACGGACGGTGGACCGGACCAATCATCCTCCGTGAACTGCCATTGATGGAAGCGGCCCGGCGGCGTGGCCTGCAACCAGCTTTGGAGGCGGACCCCCAACGCCGCTGCCAATTCCTCGTTCGGGTTGTAGCTAACCCACAGCCGCCCGCCGGTATCCACATACTGCAGAAGCGCACGCAGCAGCGCTGAGGAGGGCTCGGGATTGTAGGGCAACACCACCGCGTCGAACGGGGTCAGGTCGCTGGCCCGCAGGCCGGGCGCATCCAGCGTGACGGCGGGTTGACCGATGCGGTATAGATCATCCAACCAGCGCTGGGCCGTTTGCTCGGCGAACGCGCGCTCATCCTCGCGGGGGACCGATTCCGGACCGGGCCGCAGGATGGCCAGCCGGGCTCGTCGGGTCCGCACGGCATGCAACCGCAAGGTGCCACGACCTTCCCCGCCACTCCACGGCGAAAGCCGGAAGACGGAGACGCGATCCCAGCCCGCTACGGCCCCTTCCGTTTCGAAGTCGGAAAACGGTCGCCAAACCTGTTGCCGACCGGAAGTCGCCGGCAGGGTTGCTGCGTACCAGCCGGCCCCGCTGCGCACATGCCAGGTCAAGGCGCGGAACGCGTCGGCGGGCTCCAGCGTATAGACCCATTCAAAACCATGCACGCCCTCCGCGGCAAAGGTCGATGGCACGTTCATATCCCAGACGTGCCGATCACGGCCGGAGGGGAAGGGGGCTGTAAACAGGAGATCGGTTCCGGATAACCGGGGCGCGGGCCTCCCATCTGGCGCTCGCCAGTCGGCGGCGTTGGGCGACAACGCCCACGGGGAAGAGGAGATGGCTGGTGTGTTTTGGCACCCGGCCCATATTCCCGCCAGCATCATGCCCAGGACCAGGAGCTGCGGACCGCGGTGTTCCCCGCAGCAGTAGCCGGCACGCGAGCCGCGCACGGGCCGCGGCACCCGGTTACTCCCAGACATAAAGGTCGCCTTCCGGTTCCACTGGATGCTCGGGGACGCCGCCCGCGCGGGTGATCTGCCGGAACAGCGGCTCGCCCGCGGCCGCTGGTTTATCAGTGGGCGGCTTGACAGCGGTTGGTTTGGCCGGTGCCGGCTTAGGTGGTTCATCCACTGGCTGCTCCGGCGGCGGGCGGAACGAAAAGGGCTGGTCGTTCTCTTCCTGTGCCGCCGCGATGATCCGGCGCCGATGCATCGAGTTCCACAGCGCGGCCATGGCAAAGATCAGCGCCAGAATGGTGCCGATCACCATGATCGGGGCAATGAGATTGGCTAGGGCATTCATTGATTAGGCTCCATCGTCTCTTTGACCTCCAAGAACTTGATCCATTCGAACAGCGGGGAATCGGTGCTCACCACCAGTGTGCCGTTCTCGCCCAGCACCTGTTCGTAGGCCTGCAAGGTGCGCAGGAACCGGAAAAATGCCGGATCCTCGTTGTAGGCTTCGGCGTAAATCCGAATCGCTTCCGCCTCGGCCTGGCCCCGTATCCGTTCAGCCCGCTCCACCGCTTCACTACTGATGGTGGCCAATTCCCGTTCCATTTCCCCCAACCGCTGCTCCGCGCGTTGCTGGCCGAGGGATCGGAAACCGGCGGATATTTTCTGCAGCTCGGCGTTCATTTGCCGGTAGACGTTTTCTTCGATGGCGGACGTGTAGTTGACTTGCTTGATCAGGATATCTTCCAGGTGAATACCCAGTCCGATTTCCGCCAGGCGCTCACGGGCACGTTCCAGTATGCCGGCTATTACCACCGGTCGCCCGGCCAGATAGCGGCCGTCCGTGTCGGTCGTCAGCGGCGGCATTTCACCGCCCATGGTGGTCAGGTCGAGATCATCGGGCAGCTCCTCCGCGTCATCGGTTAACGGTAGCTGAATCTCGTCTTCCCGTTCCAGTATGCGGTTGCTGCTGCGCACGACTTCGTAGAGGTCAAACTGGCCGATCTCGTTGCGGACGGCACCCTCGATAATGCCGTCCAACCGGTTCAAGGCTAGGCTGGTGGAGCCGCCGATCGATTCCAAATAGGTGCGGGCATCGGCGATGCGCCAGCGGGCGGTGACGTCGACGATGATGGCGCGCCGGTCCTTGGTGTAGATTGTGCGTTCCTGCCCGTCCCACCGCAACAAGCGCTTGTCGAAAACATGGACCTGTTGAATGAACGGCAGTTTGAAGTGAAGGCCGGCCGTGGTGACCGGTTCGCCCCGTATAGCGCCGAATTGGGTAATGACGGCTTGCTCCCACTCGTGCAAGACGAAAAGGGAGTTGAAGAGGAGAAAGGCCAGGGCCGCCAGCAGCAGGACCAGCCCCACCAGCGTGGTATTACCCTTTGTGGTTAAACGGCGGGGTTGGTGCGTGGCACGTTGTGTTAATAAAGCCGGCATCTTAAAGCCCTCCTCGCATGTTAAGGTGTGGCAGGATGCCGTGTACATCCTCGTCCAGCACGATGACCTCCCGCAACTGCGGTATCCGCGCTTCCAAGGCCTCCAGGTAGAGCCGGCGCCGGGTTACGGCCGGCGACTGGCGATACGCCGCCAGCATATCGGAAAAGCGATGGGCCTCGCCACGGGCCACATTGACGCGGCGCTGACGGAACCCTTCGGCCTCCAGAATCACGCGCTGCGCTTCGCCGCGTGCGCGGGGTACCCGCTCCTGATACTGGCGCGAGGCCTCCTCGAAAAAGCGGACGGCGTCCTGCTCCGCCCGGTTCAAGTCGTTGAAAGCGTCCAGCACCGGCCGGGGCGGGTCGACGTAAAGCAGGTTGACTTCGTTAACGCGGATACCCATGCGGAACTGGTCGACCTGCTGCTGGATCAGCTCGCGGGCGCGCTGCTGGATTTCCGCCCGGCCCACGGTAAGAATCAGGATACTGGCGCGGTCACCCATAATCTCCCGCATGACCGACTGCGCGATATCCCGCAGGGTATTGATAGGATCCTCCACTTGGAAAATGAATGGTGCAGGATCCTCCCGGCTGAACTGCACGTCCCAGCCGGCCAGCACCATGTTCAGATCGCCGGTCAGCATCGAATGTTCGTCCCCGGTGCGCCGGTCGCCCGCCGCACGGGCACCAAACTGCTGTACGTCGACAATCCGGGTCGGCACCTTGATCACTTGATCAATGCCGAACGGCAACTTGAAATGCAGACCCGGTGGTGCCGTTTTAACATGGCGGCCGAATCGCAGCAGCAATCCCTCCTGCTCCGGGGCGATTTGATAGAACATGGAGAGCGCACTGAGCACCAGCAACACCGCCACCACGCCTGCGATAATGGGTTTTACTGGAATGTCGATAATACGACCTTCTATTTCAATTTGCATATGTTGCTCCTCTTAATCCAAATCCTCGAAACGGTCCACCCACTGCACATCGGTGAAAAACGCGCTGGCATCGAACAAGTGGTCAGGGATGGGGGCATTGACCGTGTAATTGCCCAAGCGCATGGTTTCCGTGTGGGTGACCCCTCCCACGTTGAACCGGCTGCGGTGCAGCATGGGGATCCAGACGCCGTCCTGCACTTCCTCAAACGATTCCAAACTGATTTCACCGGTTGGTTCGTCGCGTTGATCTCCGTCATACAGCGACAAGCGCCGCAGGCGATTCGTTGCATCCGCCTCCAGCACTACGTATAGCGTGTCGGTGGTATAGGCCCGGCGCACCGGGTAGTCGTCCGTACCCGGCAGATGCTCCTCCGGCACGTCGGCGAGGCGGAATAGGTGGTCCATCACCGTGCCCGGAACTTTGCGCAGACCCATCGTCATCGCCTCGGTCAGATCGGCTACGGGTCGGCGGAATCCGCGCGGTTGTCCCTCGCTGTGTTGGTACATGGTGGTACCGTCAGCGATAATGCGGCGGGGGAGGGGAGCAAAATTCTCCACGTGCAACCGGTCGCCGCGCGCGAAATGGACGCGGCTTAACCAGCGCATCCGTCCTTCGCCGCTCCGCACATCGCGGCGCACATCACAGGTTACCGTTTCAATCCGGTCATAGCGAGCCAGCAACTCCGCCACCAGCGTGTCAGCCGCTGTGGTCGCGATACCCGGCCACCACCCTGTCAGTAACCCTAACCATATAATAGTTCGTTTCTGCATTATGCTGCTCACAGTGGGAGAATCATGTCGGCACGGCCAGCGTGCCGTTGTGGAACTCTATCACATGTCCCTTTTCAATCAACCAACTTAACGGTTGCAGCCACTCAGCCAGTTTGGCCGGGTCGTCATCCGCCGTCGGTTGCAGGTCGGCGATAAGCTGAGCGCGCGTACCGCCGGGATGCGTCTGTAACCATTGCAGTAATTCGCGAATGACGCGAATACCTGCGCCAGGATCAATAGGGTGGGGAGCGATGGGGGTCACAAATAACGACTGGTCGTTGGCCTGAAACAGGTGGAGCTTCATCCGTTTGAACGCACCGCGCAAGGCGCGGACCAGTGTCGCCGGATAACGCTGTTCACGAGCCCAAGCGGCGCGCAGCAGGGCCAGCAACGCGGGTTCCTGAATCGTTCGGGAAACGGGCCCGGGCACAACGGCCTTGTGGACGCGCGTTAGGTCCCGCGGCAGGATATGCGCGGCGATGTAGGCTTGGGCTGCTGTTTCCGACAAGGGTTCCGCCGCCACTTCCGCGCCGCTCCACTCGGCTAGCAATCGGTAGCGCGTTTCCTTGCACTGAGCGGCTTTCCACTCCTCGATGGCAGCGGGATCACGGACGGTTTCAATATGGCGTCGATAGTCGTCGAACGACATATGCCCGTAGTGCTGCGTATACCGGGCCTTTACGGCCGCGGTATAATCGTGGTGGTTGGGCGGCCCCAGCCATGCACCGCTCAGTCCGCAGCGGGCCACACAGACGAAGTGGCCGGCCGGTGCATCCTTCTCGATGGTCTCGGCCTCGAAGCAGCGCGTCAACGCCTTGGCGGCAACGTCGCGCCGTGCCCAGGCTTCGTCGTGGTAGACGAGTCCGGTCAACTTCGAGTGGTGGAACGATAAGGCATAAGCGCCACCGCGTTGGCGCTGGGCTTCGAAGCGCACGGCGTGCCACTGCGGCTGGGTCAAAAACAGGTGGGCCAGTTCCGGCAGCGGAAAGGCGTGCCGGGCCGCGCGAATATCAGCGGCCATCGTCGCTAGTTTCTGTTGATCGGGTAAAAAGGAAATCTGAATCGGCAAGCGAACAGGTGGGCGGGGTGGGGCGGCTCGGCGACTTTGGCGTGGATCGCGCCGCTGCGGCCTCTCGCCACGGCTCTCCCGCTGCGGCGGACGTGACCGGGGCGGGCGACCGCCGCCCGGCGGACGTGGTCCGCGATCGTCACGCCGGTGCCGGGAGGGTTCCTGCCGCCCGCGCGGCCGCCGTTCAGGCGCGCCGGTCGGCGCGTCGTGGTCGCGGTAAGGATCGGCACCGGGTGGTTTACGGGCCCAGTCGGGCACGAAATTCAAATCCAGCAACGGGGCGTCGGCTGGGCTCTTGCTGGCGAGGGGATCAGTCATAATTATCTTGGGTCACTCAAACACCGTGGTGTAGACTGTAGATACTGCGGCCCAATCTAGCGGTTGGTGCTGCATTACGCAATAGTATTAACAGGAATTTAATCATGCTGAACAATGCCGAACGCGTGCAGCGGGAGAAGTACACGTCTGCCATTACCTTGTCGGACATGGAAATCTTTATCTTTCCCGAGCTCATGTTCAG
>SLLF01000112.1 GCA_007134175.1 Kiritimatiellia bacterium
ACCCTGGACGGGGAAGGATTGGGGCGGGATGCACTCGCTATCGGTGAATGCGATCGCCAGTGGCCTGCGCACAACAGGTTAATCCGTTGCCGCCTGCAACGCATCCAGTCGCGCGATCACCTCATCTGCGTGATCCCGCGTCCGGGGGCGATCGAACCGGTAAGCGACTCGGCCATCGGGATCGATGATAAACGTTTTTCGCGCGGCGGCCAATCCCCCGACCATTAAGCTGTCGAACGCGCGCGCCAATTGCTTGCCCTCATCACTGAGCAGTTCGAACGGTAAATGGTGTTCTGCCTTGAAATTCCGCTGCCGTTCAGGCGAATCCAGGCTGGCACCCAAAATCGTGGCACCGCGCTGTTGTATTTCGCCAAACTCATCGCGCAGGGAACAGGACTGAGCCGTGCACCCCGGTGTAAAGGAACGCGGATAGAAATAGAGGACTACCCATTTCCCCGCATAATCCGTCAGGCGCACGCTTGCGCCACTGGTGGATGGCAGGGCCATGTCCGGAACCGCATCCCCTGCTTGCAAGGCCCAGGCAGACGACGATACCAAGATACTCATTAGCGACAAATATGGCTTCATAACGCTTTTCCTTTCTGCTTATATACGTCGTCATAGTGCGCGTATCATTACATGTGCGTTGTCGTCGGTGTGTCGGTGGCGCCAATCGGGACAAGGAGAAGATAGGCATGAAGCGTATTGCTATTGTCGGCTGCGGTAAAATATCGAGTATATATTTCAAAAATAGCTGTGAGTTGTTTCCCCAGATGACCGTGACGGCGTGCGCGGATCTGGATCAGGAACGAGCGGCGGCGTATGCCCGGGATTATCCCCACGTCACGGCCACTTCGCTGGAGGCGATTCTGGCGGACCCGGCTATCGATATTGTGCTGAATCTCACGCCGCCAGCCAGTCATTACGCTGTTGCGCGTCAGGTTGTTGCCGCGGGGAAAAGTGTCTACAACGAAAAACCGTTGACCATCACCCGCGAGGAAGGCCAAGCCCTGTTGGCCCAGGCACGGCAAACCGGAGTGCTCGTGGGCAGCGCTCCAGACACCTTTCTCGGTGGTGGTATACAAACATGCCTCCAACTTATTCAGGAAGGTGCCATTGGGGAGCCGGTCGGGGCGCAAGCCTTTATGCTGTCGCGCGGCCCGGAGGGTTGGCATCCAGATCCCGCCTTCTTCTATCAGACCGGCTCGGGGCCGCTATTTGACATGGGACCGTATTACCTGACGACACTGGTGGCCCTGCTGGGCCCGGTACGCCGGGTAACGGGGTCGGCCCGCATCAGCTTCCCCACCCGCACCATCGGTAGCGAGCCCAAGCGCGGACAAAAGATTAACGTTAACGTGTTCACACATAGCACAGGAGTGCTCGAGTTTGCCGGTGGCGCAATCGGTGCGATCACCACCAGCTTCGACGTCTGGGGGTCCTCCATGCCGCGGCGCATCGAGATTTTCGGATCGGAAGCGACGCTGAGTGTGCCCGATCCCAATACCTTCCGCGGGCCGGTGGGTATCCTGCGGGCCGGTCGCAAGGAGTGGGAGGATGTAGATATTGCGCGTTCCTACACGGATAACAGCCGCGGACTGGGTCTGGCAGACATGGCCGCCGCCCTGGAAAAGGGCCGTCCGCACCGTGCCAACGGCGAGCTGGCCTTCCATGTGCTGGACATTATGCACGCCATTCATGACGCCAGTGCGCAAGGTCGGCACATCGAATTGGCAAGCACCTGCGACCGGCCGGCGGCCCTGCCGGCCAACCTGGAGCCCGGCGAAATAGATTGATGTGGACAACAAAGGGGGCAAGAAAGACGGTTTAGTTTCCCGTACGCGGAGCGCCTCGTTGTTCCAGGTCCGCCAAGCAGGTGGCCGGGTCCTGGAACCGGCTGGTCAGGATCATGGCGGCGATGATAAACGGTTTGGCGCTGGCTTCCTTGTAGGTTGCCAGCCGGTAGCGCTCGAATACCGTGGCGTCCACTTCCCCGGCCGCGCACGAGACACCACTGATGTCGGCTGGTAGACAATGCATGTACAAAGCCTGTCCCTTGCGGGTGCGCTCCATACGCGCGGCGTTGCAGGTCCAGTCCATATGGCGCGCGTTCTGCTCCAGACAGGCGGCTTCCAACGCCTTCAACCCTGCTTGATCGCCGGTCCGCAACAATTGTGTCCGCTGTTCCATCACCGCGTAGGGTGCCCAGGATTTGGGGTAGACGATGTCGGCCTCGGCAAAAGCGCCGTCCATATCGTGGTCATGCGTAAACGAGCCGCCGGACGCCTGCGCTTGGCGCTCAGCCCGGGCGACGACGTCGGGAATCAAGTCATATCCTGCCGGATGAGCGAGGTGGACGTGCATACCCAACCGCGTCATGAGGCCGATGATGCCTTGCGGTACGGAAAGCGGTTTGCCGTAGCTGGGGGAGTAGGCCCACGTCATGGCGAGTTTTTTGCCGCGCAGCGCTTCCAGGGATCCGAAATGTTCCTGCAACCAGAGGGCATCCGCCATGGACTGTGTGGGATGATCAATGTCGCATTGGAGGTTCACAATGGCCGGGCGTTGTGGCAGCACACCGTTGGCAAACCCGTCGTCCAAGGCTGCGGCCACCGCGCACATGTAGGTGTGTCCCGCACCGAGATATATGTCGTCACGAATACCGATCACTTCCGTCAGAAACGAAATCATATTTGCCGTTTCCCGCACCGTCTCGCCATGGGCGATCTGCGATTTGGCTTCGTCCAATTCCTGCACCGCCAATCCCAGCAGATTGGCGGCGGAAGCAAACGAGAAACGGGTGCGGGTGGATTGATCGCGGAAATTGGATATGGCCAGGCCCGACCGGAAACAAGTGGCGCTAATATTCCGTTGATACAGCGATCGCAGTGCTTCCGCCACCCGCCACACGGCGCGCAGCTCACTCTCGGTCTTGTCCCAAGTCAACAGGAAATCGCAGCCGTAGAGGTCCCCCGCCGCCTCTTCTTCCAACGCGTGCAGGAGCGTCTTCCAGTCCGTCATCCCTATTCCTCCGTCACCATCTGGTCGTAGAACTGCACGTAGTCGTCCGGACGATCCCCGTCACGGAAGGCCATGGCGAAGCGGGGGTGCGCGTTGAGCTGTCCCGTGATCTGGTAGGGGATCGAGGGTCCCCAATCCAGTTTTTCGCGCATTGGCAGGATGGTTTCCTGGATGGTTTTCAGGACGGGGCGCAGCTTGAATTTCGGGTTGCGCAGGAATCCGAGCAGCAGTTCCGTGGGGCAGTTGCCCGCGCCGCGGCCCAGGCCCATCATGGTGGAATCCACGCGGTTGCAGCCTAGGATAATGGCTTCGATCGTATTGGCGAAAGCCAGTTGCAAGTTGTTATGGGCGTGCATCCCGACTTCTTTGCCCGTGCCGCTCGCTGCTTTCAGGTACTTTTTCACCAAGTGGTCCACTTGCTCGCGGTACAGATGGCCGTTACTGTCGACCACCACCACCACATTGGCAGGTGTGTCCTTGGCTATGGCGAGGACCTGGTCGATTTCCGCGTCCTTGACGGTTGAGATGGCCATTATATTGAGTGCCGTTTCATAGCCAAGCGCATGCGCGTGAGCCACCATCTCGGCGGCTTCGGAAATTTGCGAGGCATAGCAGGCAATACGCAGCATGTCCAGGACGCTGTCCTTGCAAGGCAGCGGCTGGTGCTCCCAGTCACTCTTGCCGCCGGCGTCCAGCATCGCCGCCAATTTCAGGCCGGTTTTCTTAAAGGTGTGATCGCCGACGACCCGACGCAAATCTTCCTCTGCGGAATGGCGCCAAGGCCCGTACTGTTTGCGGGGAAACTCTTTGACGGAGTTCATATAGCCGATTTCCATGTAGTCGATGCCCGCCGCTACACAGGTCCCATAGACCGCCTTGACCTGGTCGTCGGTGAAACGCGAATCATTCACCAATCCACCGTCGCGGATGGTGCAGTCCAGAACTTTCAGTTCCGGGCGATAAGTGATCCAAGGAGCTTTAGTTGCCATGACTGTATATCCGTATCGTTTAATGGGGTGAAACTAACATGGCGCACTATTCTCTACAGTTTTGCCCGGCTGGCAAGGCAATTTACGCGGCCGAAAATGCCATGGCGTGAACCCCTTGGCGTTGACGCGCGGTTGGATTTCGGGGACGATGCGGCCGTTATGTCCGATATGCCGCGCCTTCCGAACATTCTACTCATCGTTTCCGATCAACATCGATACGACTGCACGGGGTATAGCCGGGACTACCCGGTACGGACGCCGCACATCGATCGTTTGGCTGAGGGCGGTGTCTGGTTTGATCGCGCCTATACGCCGATACCATTATGCGGTCCGGCCCGCCAGGCCTTTCTGAGTGGTCGACGCCCGGAGGCGCTCGGTACGCTTTGGAACGTTGGGAGCACCCTGAAAATTCCAGCCATGGAGCCTACCGAATATGTCTGGCCGCGTGCCCTGCAGCGGGCGGGCTACCGCAACGCCTATATCGGAAAATGGCACGTCCATCCTGAGCATGGGGCGACGGCGTACGGGTATGACGCCTACGTCCCAACGGCGGCGTATTCCGCCTATCGCCAGTCGCATTTTCCAGATGTTGTTATGGAAAAGGATTGGATGGGCGCGGTGGATCCGGTCCCGCTCGAGGCTGCGCGAACCCATTGGCTGGCGGATCGCGCCATCGAGTATCTGCAGGACTACACCGCGGATGCGGCGACTCCGTGGCATATCCGGCTGGATTTTCCGGAACCACACTTACCATGCCAGCCCGTACAGGCCTTCGCCGAGCGCTACGATCCTGCCGCCATTCCACCCTGGCGGAGTTTTGGCGACACGCTGGAAGGAAAGCCGTATATCCAGCAACAGCAGCTATTGAATTGGAACCTGGAGCACCATACCTGGCAGGACTGGGCGGCTGCGGTGGCCCGCTATTACGCAATTGTGGAGCAGATGGATGACGCTATCGGCAAGGTCTTGAACCGCCTGGACGAGCTGGGTGCCACGCAAAACACGCTGGTGATCTATACGTCCGATCACGGGGACATGGGCGGCGGGCACCGCATGATGGATAAGCACTATGTCATGTACGAGGACGTGGTCCGTATTCCCCTGGCTTTGCGGTGGCCCGGACGGATTCAACCGGGACGTACCTGTTCCCGCTGGGTGAGCCACTTCCTCGATCTGCCCCCAACCTTATTGGAGGTCATCGGCCGCCCGGTCCCGTCAGATTTTCACGGTCGCTCCCTGTTGCCGTTATTGCGGGGGGAACCGGCTCCGGGCTGGCGAGAGGAGGTTGTTGCTACCTACAACGGGCAACAGTTCGGCTTGTACACCCAACGCATGTTGCGCACGGAGGAATGGAAATATGTCTGGAATGCAACCGATATCGACGAATTGTATGACCTGAAGCGGGATACTGACGAATTGCACAATGTTATTGCCGACCCGGCGCATCGCGAAAAGATCGCGGATTTCCGTAGACGCCTCTACCATATTCTGGTCAGGGAAGGCGATGGCATGATGAAGGGAGAATGGATTCGCGATCAGTTGCTACAAAGCCGGAAGCGGTAGCCACCGGCCAAGCCGCCGACCACGCGCCACCTGTATCGCCAAGCCGTAGCCGTGTCCGTTAGGCCATGGACGCGATACCCTTGAACCGTAGCTTTCGCCGCCACTGGACGGGGGCCACGGGTTTATTCTTTACCGCTGCTGATCGCTGCCCCGGATATAGATCTCGACCCGCCGGTTACGCTGCATGTTTTCTTCGGTATCGTTCGGCGCTATGGGCCGGTCGAAGCCGTAGCCATGCGCCGAGAGTCGATCACGGGAAATACCGCCAATGTCGGCCATGTAGTTCAGCACCGCCTGGGCGCGTCTTTCAGACAGCCGGATGTTGTAGGTCCGGTCGGATCGGGGCCGCCGATCGGCGTGCCCTTCAATGCGCGCGGTTGCCCCTGGATCGCGTTCGAGCACACGCACCACCACGTCCAGGTCGTCATGGTAAATCGGGCGCAGGTCGGCTTTATCGTAGTCAAACTCGATATTCAGGGTAAACAGTTGCAGATCGTCGCCGGGATCGAGCGGATCAGTACCGTCCTCGATCACCTCATGCCCGTCATAAACCCCGCCTCCGTCGGTGTCCGGATTCAGCGGGTCGGTCCCGTAAACCTGAGCTTCCGCGCCGTCGGCTAGTCCGTCGAAATCGGTGTCGGGATTAAGCGGATCGGTGAAGTAAATCCAAAATTCCTCGCCGTCGGTCAGCCCGTCGCCATCGCTGTCGGGATTGTACGGGTCCGTGCCGATCATCAATTCCAGCCAATCCGGCAAGCCATCGCCGTCGCTATCGAGCTCGCCGCCGGTCAGTCGGTAGGCCGCCACCGGCTCAACGCCCCAGCGATACGTCATGCCCAGCAGTGCCCATAAGTTCCAATCTGTCTTGCGGCTAATCGCCACTGCGCGGACATCGCCGCGCAACGCCCATTCGTCGTTGAAGTGGTAGAACATGCCGACCCCGCCCGAAAGGTAGGGATCCAGCGTACTCGTCAGCATGCGTTCGCCGGACCAGTAGAAGCCGGCCCCTGCGGATAAATAAGGGTCAAAGCGCATGTTGGCGGTGTTGCGTAGGTGGAATAAGGCATCAGGTCCAAACCGAACCAGCCACGTGTTGCTGTCGAGCGAGCGGCGCGGGCTGTCGTCAAAATCGCGGTTGCGCAGGCGCGGCGCCAAGTCCAGGCCAAGCTCATAGGTCCAGCGTACATTGCGGCTGTATCCCACGCGCGCCCCGACATGGAAATCGTTCTCCACAACCTGGTCGCCCTCGAATTTGACGTAGCCGAGCCCCAGCGTCACGGTCCATGGCGCCTCATCGATCAGATTGATCTCGGGTGCGTCATCGAAGTCCACCTCCATCGCAGACGTTGCCTGCGCCAGACCGGTCCAAGCCGTTCCGGTTATCAAGCCACCGATCATCCACCGCCGCCAACTTCTCATGTGCGATTCCCTTTCTGCATCAACTGCTGCTGAATGGTTTCGAAAGTACCAGCTTTCCCCAAAAAGGCAATAGCGTAATCTCTTGACGTCAGCAACGGACGGTTTATAGTCCCCAACCATGACTGGAAACCGGTTTCACAATAGTATATGGGCGGTAGGAACGGTGTTGCTGTTGCTGCTGGCGGGCCCGCTGGAAGCGTCCCGGCCTTACGAGGAAACAGAGCGGCCACCGCGCCGGATTCGCCTGCTGCGGCCGGCCAAGGACGGGCCGGAGGAGCAGTTGGCGCATGCGCAGGCGCTGCGCGACGGCGGGCGGTTGTGGCGGGCCCAGCGCCAGTTTCGTGCCCTGACGCGCTACTGGCCGAATACGCCGGAAGCGGCCCTGGCCCAGCTCGGTTATGCCCGGACTCAGGCTGAACGCAGCCGGGCGACGCGGGCATTCGAGGCCTACGAGAATCTGTTGGAAACCTATGCGGGTTTGTTCCCGCACACCCAAGTGCTGGATCAGATGTACGAGCTGGCCGAGACGGTGATGGAGCGGCGTCGTGGGCGCTTCCTCTTCTTCCCCGGTTTCCACGCACCGGAGCGGGCCCTGCCGTTATTCGAGCGTATCGCCCGCCACGGACCGCGTTGGGAACGCACGCCGGCGGCCAAGCTGCATATAGCCCGCATTCAGGAAGAGGCCGGGAAATGGGACGACGCGGTTCTCGCGTATGATCGGCTGGAAGCGCGCCACCCGGGCACTCCCGAAGCCAAGGAGGCCGCCTTTGGTAAAGGACGCGCCCTTTACCAGTTGGCCCAGCGCTACCCTCGCGACGTGGATGGCATCGAGACCGCTGCGTATACGCTGGCCTTTTTTGTGCAGCACCATCCCGATTCGCCTGATGCCGATACGGCAGTGGAGTATGTGCGCACCCTGCAGGAGCGGCTGGCTGAGCTGGCGTACGAAAAGGCGCGTTATTACGACCGTATCGCCCGCGAGCCGGTGGCCGCCATCATTACCTATGAACGCTTTCTGGAGCGCTTCCCTGATACACCTTGGTCGGACAAAGCGCGGACACGGCTGGAGAAGCTGCAACGGAAGGCAGGAGCGGAGGCGCCGAATGTGTAAGCGGGGATTTGGTTTACTTGTGGCCGGCCTGGTCCTGGCCTTGGTCGCCAGCGGGTGCGTTGGTTATCGGCTCGGGTCGATGTTGCCGCCGGACATTCAGACCGTCCACATCCCAACCTTTATCAATGATACCGAGGAGCCGCTGATCGAGGTGGAAGCCACCCGGGCGGCGGTCCGCGCCATTCAGCGGGAGGGTTCCTTACGGTTGGCCGGTGAGGAAACGGCCGATGCTGTGCTGCTGGTGACTTTGACCGATTTTCGTTTGCAACCACTTGCCTTTGGCCGGGAACGGCGCGCTGCTGCCGAGGAGTACCGGATGTATTTGACCGCCACCTACGAATTGCAGCGGCGCACAACCGGTGAAATTATCGTTGGCAGCCCGCGTATCCGCGGCGAGAGCACCTTTTTCTTTACCGGCGACCTAACCAGTGCCAAGCTGGATGCACTGCCTGGGGCTGCTGAGGATCTGGGGCGCCAAATCATCACGCAAGCCGTGGAAATGTGGTAGCACCGATTTCGTGGTTGCATGTCGCGGCGGTGTGCGTATGATGCCCGCCGTCGGTGATCCCGTACCCATAGCTCAATTGGATAGAGCACCTGACTACGGATCAGGAGGTTGCAGGTTCGACTCCTGCTGGGTACGCCAGCCCCCCCAGACCGGCAAAGTTGCGCTTGACCAGTGGTGCTGGGTTCTTATGCTGTTGCGCCGTACGTAACGCAATTCAAACGGGAAGGTATATATATGCAAATCTTTGTGCCGAAAGAAA
>SLLF01000194.1 GCA_007134175.1 Kiritimatiellia bacterium
CGCAGGGGGCGCACCAATTAAGCCACTCGGCCTGATCCCCGGCAAGATGCGGTCTGGCGCGATTCCGAGATAAGCTCCTCCTAAAGAACTGGCTCCTCGACATGACCAAGTCCCTATCATATCCCAAAACAGCCGCTTTCACACGCTCTACACAGCTGAATCGCTATACCAAAATCCTGACAGCGCAATCGGCTCCAGGTCCTGAGCATGGATTGAGCCTGGCTCATGAGCCTGCCCGCCGGGCGGTGGATTCAGGCGCAGGAGGCGCTCGGCGGTGGCAGCGAACGGGCTGGCTGGGTCGTCGAAAACGGCCACGATGGGCGCGATGATGCGGGGCACCGTTCAAACGAGCGCCAGTCACCCCGACCATTTTGCCCGCAGCGCAGCGGAGGGCGAAGTATGCCCTACGTAGCACGCCGTCTTGGCTAGCCGAGGAGGTTTATTGGGTTAACTGCGAGCTACGTACTTGTCCTGCGAAGCTTCAGCGAAGTAGGATGGCAAGCCCGTTTTTGGGAAACAACCATGCACAACGGTAAAGGGATTCAGGTCACGCATTTGCGCAACATCATTGGTGTGATTGATCCGTTGGGCTCAGTGATCAATCCGCCCGGTTTCAACAACGGCCCGGTAAAAGGCCATAAGTGGCATGAAGGTGGCGCCAAACGCTTTAGGCCCGGCGCCTCGCGGCACGACAACCCCGCCGTCCGCCTCGAATTTTTCCCCGTTCCATTCCCCTTTATCCGAAACGGCGCTGGCCAGCGACTCTTCGAATGTCACCATGCCGGCCTCAAGGAACGCCTCGTCGCCTGAGAGTTCCCAGGCGCAAGCCAACGCTTCTAAAACGTAAGTGCCTGCTCCGCGTCGCTGTAGAGAGGGCAGTTCTTTGTAGTAAAAGCGTCCATCCGGCATCAGGCAGTGATCCACCATGTCGCGCATGGCGGCTATGATCAGCTCCTTCACCTTCTCGTCGCCTGTCACGCGCCAGTAACGCATGCAACTACACGCGGCAATGGCCATCATAAAGGGGACCCGGACAAGCGTATGGCTGGTATAGGGAGCGACCCAGCCCCCGTACCGTTGGTACCATTCTGCAAACTGATTGGCAATCCGGTCGGCGGGATCCTTCCAGCACGTTTCCCCCGTTTCCCGGTAGAGGGCGACCAAGGTGCGCAAGGCCCAGCCGGTCACCCGGGTAGCGGCCCCCGCAGGTTCGCGCAGCTGGGGTTTTTCCAGATGCCGCAGCACGTTCTGCCCGATCCCCACCGCGGTTGCCCAGGCAAAGCGGTCACCGGTCTGGTGGTAGTAATCAATCAAGCCCTCCACCCACTCATGGCACGGGCTACACCCCAGGGTGACGTGGTCGGCCGAATGAATGACTTGTCCGCCATGCCGTAGCGGGTCGTCGCTCAGGTGGCAGACGTCGATGTTCATCTGGTGTTCGGCCGTTACGAACAGGTAATCGAGAAAACGCCGTTCGCCGGTTCGGGCGAATAGCTGCATGGCGGCGTGGGGCACGTCATATTCGTTGTTGGTCCATACCAGTTTGCCTGCGCCCCGTCCTTGACTGGTGTAGCCGCGGTCGGGCCCATCGCCCCAATGCAGCATGCCGTAGGCAAACGTGCGTTGATCGGCCAAATCCAGCAGCACGCGTTCCACCCGCCCAATCGGTTTATCCACCCAGATTCCCGGGAAGACGTCCGCTTGCCGGAAAGCGTGCGGGGATACGAGGGGGACATCCGGCATTTGGTATTGCAGGGTGCGGGCATCCAGTAAATCGATGGACTCGTCGGGGCCGTGAAAATGCAGTTGTAACCGGTGCGTTTTGGCCATTCCTCGGGCCAAACGCAAGCCGCCGGCTTGTGGCGGCACAATCTCGGCCCGCAACGTATTACCGTCCACCCGGAAAGCCTTGGGGAAATTCTGGTGGGCTTGATGTTGCGTGACACACAGCCCGCCGCCCGGGCCCGCCCAATCGGCCCAGAACGTGCCGTAATGGGTCTCCGGGACCTGTTCGTTGGCCTGATAGATGAGGTGATCACTGTCGATAAGCTTGTAGATGGGTGCCCCTTGCTCCCCGCACTGGATAGCGGTGCGATAGTTGCTCTCGCCCAATGCGGTGCGGACCTGGTCCAGCTTCTCCCCTGAAAAAAAGAACGACCACGTTACGTCGTCGATCTCCAGCCACTCCCCGTCTTCGCAGTTGAGTACCCGGTATTCGGCCTGTATCCACGGTTTCCCGGCAAAGAAACGTAAGCCCAACGCAAAATCGAGGAGGCCTCGTCCCTCAGGGTCGATGTGCTGGCCTTCCGTTCGGACCTCAGCGAACACCGGCCCGCCTTCCACCACCTGCCAGCCCGCTGCGCCCACCCGGGCTTGGGCTGGTCGCCCCCCGCAATGAATCGCCAGCTCGGCCGGGCGGTCCAGCCCGGCCTCCTCGCCATCGCGACCACAACGGGTTAACAGTGGTTCGCCCGGACCGCCCAATTGCACCGCGAGGGGCCCGGTGGTCACGTCCCGTTTTCCCCTGCCTGATGCCGCTATTCTGACGGGCTCCGCCGGCGCTGGGCCGGGAGCGGCGGCCACATCGATAACGCAGGTCTTGGGGGCATTGGCCGGCAGATCGACGAGAAATCGAACCAGCAACCAGCGGACGGAGCCATCCGGCCAGCGGGCGGTCACCCGCGATTGCACCGGACAGAGCCGCTGCCCATCCCGCACGACGACGGTGTCCGGTTCCCGGAGAGTTCCTGCCGGAAAAGGTACGGCGACTTGGACATATTCGCCCAGCCGCTCGTATTTCGACAAGGTTTCGAATTGAATATCGATCATGATGTGCGCGTTATCCTCGACCCCAGTCGCGGCTGTGTCAAGCTCGGGTATTTACAACATGGCCGCCAAGGCGTACGGTGCCCGTGATCAAGCAGGATTAATACCCATGGCATTCAACCACATAGCGTTTTTACTGGGACTGGCGCTGGCTGCGCTGGGTGCGCTCGGTGTCTGGGCGCGCACAGCGTGCGGCAAGTGGCTGACCGCCTTCCCGCGCCATCGCAAGTGGGCTATTGCCCTGGCCATCGTGAATACGGCCTGGGCCGCGTGGTGGATTCAGCAATTGCCTTTAGGCCGCTTTGCCTGGGTGCAGCCCTGGGTTTGGTGGTTGGCGATCGGGGTGTGCTGGCTAACGGTACGATACATGGACGAGCTCCTGGCACCGCGTATGCTGGGTGGATTGCTTTTGCTGCTGGCCGTGCCGATCTTGAACGCGACCCGCTGGCACCCGTCGCCATGGCGCTTGATTGTGCCGGTACTCGTCTACGTCTGGGTGGTGTGGGGCATGTGGCTGATGCTTAGCCCGTACCGGTTCCGCCACACGGTGGAATGGTTCCAAGCCGCGCCGTGGCGACACCGTTGCTGCTGCGGCAGCGCCATGGGCGTGGGCGGCGCGATCGTCCTACTAGCCTTGTTCGTTTATTGACGGCGTGTTGCCCAAATCAAAAAACCGCCTTCGGCCAGATCCTGCGACAAGCTCGCGATGACAAAAAAAGGGAAAGCGGTGGATACTGATCCGCCATTCCGAACGAAGTCGTGGAATCGCCACTTGGACAACAGGTCGTTGAGTTCACTTACAGGGGGGGGAACGGAACCTCACCGTTCCGGTCCGCGTCGCCCACGCCGCCCCATCCATGGTCCTGAGAGCGTGGTCATGTCGATCATTTCATTGATGTAGTCCACAAACTCCACGGCACCCGTGTTGTCATACCCTAGCTGCAAGGCCATTTGATGGAACTCGCGGTCGCGCTGCTCCGCCAGCAAGGGCCGCAACTCACGCGTGTTTTGCATTAAGCGCTGGCTCATCTCGCGGCGCTCCTCGCGGGACAGTTCTGCATCCTGCGCACGGTCGGCCAATTGCCAGGTCTCCCCGAGCAGTCCCAGCATATAGTCATACGTCTGCTGCTCCTCCGCACTCATATGGTCGCGGTCACGATAGAGAAAATGAGCCGTTTGGCGGGCGAACCCATCCTGTACGCGCTGGCGAAAGGCGGCCCGCTGCTCCATCATCTGCTCGTAGCGCTCCGGGTCATTCTCGCGCAGCTCCGCCATCCGGTCGCGCCGCTCCGGCCGTTCCCTTTCGGGGCGCTCGGTTTCCGCTGCCGTCGCGGTGGTCGGAGTGGCCATGGGTTGCCAATCCTCCGCCGGTTGCGGTTCCTCCTGCAACGCGGCCAACTGGGCTTCCCGCTCCGCCAACGTCTCCTCCAATTCACGCAGACGGCCGCGCCAGTCGGGCTCGTCCACCGGCTCGCTCACGACAGCCCGCTCCGGCTCCACCAACTCCGCGACCCGCGCCGTTGCCAATTCCGCTTGATAGGCACGGGTAACCTGCCGGAAATAAAGCGCCGCGCCAAACGATCCCGCGCTGAACAGGGCCAACAACCCCCACAGCACCACCGTCAACATACCTGGTTTCATCCGTCATATCCTTTCATGGTAGCGACACATCCACTATCCACATCCCAGCTGACGCGGCTACACGTTCATCCGCGACCACCTGCTCACTGCGAATAACGCGTAGCCGTCGCAATTATTATAATCGATCGGCAGAAAACCGCTAGTGGCGGGGATCCCTCCCGGTGTGCGGCGTTAGTTCTTCGCGGATCGTTCCGGGCGTAGGTCGTCCAGCAGGGTGTAGATGACCGGGACGACGACCAGGGTCAGCAAGGTGGATACCGTCATACCGCCGATCACGACGATGCCCAGGGGGGCGCGGGCTTCGCCGCCGGCACCGAGGCCCAGCGCAATGGGCAACACGCCGAAAACCGTGGTGACGGCGGTCATCATGATGGGTCGTAGCCGCACCCGGCCGGCGCGGACCACGGCTGCCAGGCGCTCCAGACCTTCTGCCCGCAGCCGGTTGGTGTAATCAATCAGCAGGATCCCGTTCTTCGTAACCAGTCCCGTCAGCATGATGAGTCCAATGAAGCTGAAAATGTTCAAGGATTGACCCGTGATCCATAAGCCGCCAAACGCCCCTACCAGTGCCAAAGGAAGCCCCAACATAATGGTGAACGGATGAATCCAGCTGTTGAACTGGGCGGCCAGCACCAAAAAGACGATCACGATCGCCAGAAACAAGGTGAAGAAAAGCGCTTGAAAGGATTCTTCCAGATCGCGGGCGGTCCCGGTCAAGGCATACGTGGTTTCTGCCGGGAATATCTCTTCGGCCATGGCGCGCACTTGATCCAGTGCCTCTGCCAAGGCCGGCCCGTCCAGATTGGCGGCGATGGTTACCGAACGCACCCGGTTGAAGTGGTTGATCTGACTCGGCCCGACCGTTTCCCTGAACGCGGCCACATTGGCCAGCGGGGTCAATTTCCCCGACCGTGTGCGCAAATAGATGCGTTCAAGGTCCCTTGGTTGCCGGCGGTCCTCGTCGCGTAGGCGCACGATGACGTCATATTGTTTGCCGCGCTCCTGATACTGCGTGACATCCAGCCCGCCCAGCAACACTTGCAATGTCTCGGACAAGTCTGCGACCGATATGCCGAGCACCGCGGCCCGCTGGCGGTCAATGGCAATAACCAGCTCAGGCTTATCGAGATCAAGGTCGCTGTCGACATCCAGAAAGCCCTCCGTTTCGCGCAATTTTTGCACCAATTCCTCCGATCCGGCCGCCAATACTTCCAGGTCGGAATGCTGTACAACAAATTGGACCGGCCGTGAATCCTGCCGTCCGCCAAACGGGGTGCGTTCCCGCAGGAACACCATGATGCCGGGGATGTCGGCGGTTTTACGGCGCACCTCGGCCATGATGGCAAACTGGTCCCGGTCCCGATCCTGGCGATCCACCAGACTGACAAACATAATGCCCCGGTTGGGCGGTCCGCCACCCAACCCGATAATGCCCAAATAAGTCCGGATTTCAGGAATGTCGGCAACAATCGCTTCGACTTCGGAAAAGTAACGGTCCATATATTCAAGGGTGGACCCTTCCGGACCCCGCAGGGCGGCGATGAACGTACCCTGGTCCTGTGCCGGGGCAAATTCGCCCGGAATGATGCGGCCCAAATAAAGGCCGCCGGCAAAAACAGCCAACGCGCCCCAAACCGTCACCCAGCGGTGGGCCAGGGCCCATTGCAATGTCCGTTCATAACTATTTTCCAGCCGGGTGAAACCGGATTCCAGCAGGTTGTATACGGTGTTGTGTCGTTGCTGGACCCGGATGATCCGCGAGCAAAGCATGGGTGTCAGCGTCAGGGCCACAAAGGTCGAAATAAAGATCGCGGCGGCTACCGTCAGTCCAAATTCATAGAAGAACACGCCGATGGTGCCGGTGACAAAGGCCACAGGAACAAAAACCGCTGCGAGGGTGATGGAACTGGAGATGACGGCAAAACCGATTTCCGTGGCCCCTTTACGGGCGGCCTGAATCGGGTCCTCTTGTTCTTCCTCCATGTGCCGGTAGATATTTTCCAGCATCACGATCGCGTCGTCCACCAGCAAGCCGATTGCCAGAATGAGGGCCAGCAGGGTGATGATGTTAATGCTGAACCCGAGCGCATTCATGATGCCGAACGTACCCACCACCGCGACGGGGATGACAATGGCCGGAATAAAGCTGCTGCGCCAGCTGCGCAGGAAAATGAAGATGACCAACACGACCAGCACGGCCGCCAGCACCAAGGTTTGCTGGGTGGAGGTAACGGATTCCTGGATGAAGCGTGACCCGTCAAAGGCAATATTCATCTCGACCCCGGCCGGCAATTCGGGGCGGATGCGGTCCAATTCCTCCGCCACGCGCTGCGCCACCTCCAATGTATTGGCCTGGCTTTGCCGCAGCACACCCATGCCCACCGTGGGCCGCTGCAAAAAACGAGCCAGGTTGCGTTCGTTCCGCACGCTAGGCACCACCGCGCCAATGTCCCGCAACCTAATCGGCGTATCGTCGCGCACGGCCACCACAATGTCGTTGAACAGGTCGGGCCGCGATACCCGCCCTTCCGTGCGGACCACAAATTCGCGCCAACGGCTGTCTATTCGGCCACTGGGCAGTTCGAGATTCTCGCGGCGCAAGGCGCTCACCACTTCGCCCACCGTCAAATCATAGGCCGTTAGCCGGGCGACATCCAGCTCCGCGCGGATCGCAAAATCCTGCGAGCCGCCTACCCGGATACGCCCGACGCCGGGCAGGATCTGCAACCGTTCCTGGATGACCCGGTCGGCGTAATCCGCCAGTTGCGTGCGGCTCATCCAGTCGGAATTGATGCTGACCCACATAATCGGCTGGGCGTCCAGATCCAGTTTGACCACCACGGGCTCGTTGATGTCGTCCGGCAGCCGCCGTCGTACCCGGGCTACCGCGTCGCGGACATCCTGGGCCGCGACATCCACGTTGATTTCCAGTTCGAACTCCACCGTGATCCGGGCGCGTTCCTCGCGCGTCTGCGAAACAATCGTCTTGATGCCCTCAATGGTATTGATTTCCTCTTCGATCAGGTCGGTGACCTCGGTCTCCATCACGTCGGGCGCCGCGCCGCGCCAGTCCACGGTCACGGTCACCACCGGGAAATCGGCGTCCGGCATTTCCCGCACCGCCAGTTCGCGATAACCGATGATGCCAACGATGAGGATGACGAAGGTAAACACCCAGGCCAGCACGGGGCGACGTATGGATAGATCAGGCAGGAACATACACGTCAACCTCAGGAATCGTTGCCGGCATGGCGGTCCCGGACACGGGTACCGGGTTGCAGTCTCTGATGGCCCACCGCGACGACCCGTTCACCGGCTGTGACACCGGACAGCACCTGGACCCAGCCCGGCTCACGCTCGCCGAGTTTCACCGTGCGGATTTGTGCCCGTTCATCTTCGTCAATCACGTAGCACAAGAATTCACCAAGATCGGAAATAATGGCTTCCTCAGGTACCACCCGCGCAGCGGGCAGCGTTTCAAGATCCAGTTCGACTTCGACAAACTGATTCGGCTTCAACTTGCCCGCCGGGTTCGGCAGGCGTGCCCGCACAGTCAGGGTGCGTGTGGAGCGTTGGAGCAGCGGGTCGATGAAGTCCACTTCTCCCTCAAAGCGGTCGTCCGGACGGGCCGTGGAACGTACGCGCACGTTCTGCCCGGTTTGCACCCGGGACAGATAGCGCTCGGGCAGGTCAAAAATGACCTTTAATTCATCGACTTTCACCAAACGGAACAGTGTGGTGCCGACCGCCACATAGTCGCCCAGCGCCACCTGCCGCTGCCCGAGCACCCCCGGCAAAGGCGCGCGGATTCGCGTATCCTGCTGGTTGCGCCGGGCCAACCCCCGCTCGGCCGCTGCCCGCCGGTAGGCCGCCTGAACGTGTAGCCATTCCTCCTCGGTAATGAGCTCGTCGGCGAACAACTGCTCCCGCCGGTCGCGCGTGGCGCGGGCTTGGTCGTACTGGGCGCTCGCGCGTTCCAGCTCATAGGTGGCGCGCTCATCATCGATTTCCAACAGCACGTCGCCCCGGTCGACCATCGCCCCCTCACGACCGGGTATCTCCCGCACGATGCCGGCCACCTCCGTACTAACGGTAACAGCCTCGTCGGCATACAACGTGCCTACCGCCCTGATCATTAAGCGCCATTCCCGCTCCTCGACCACGGTGGATTCGACCGTTACCACCCGTTCTTCCTGCTCCCCGCTGTTGGCCGCATC
>SLLF01000002.1 GCA_007134175.1 Kiritimatiellia bacterium
CTGCAAGCTCTCGTAGGTCACCGGCGTATCCAGCTTGACGCGCGGAATGACGCCACCGGAGGGGCCGCCGGTCTGGACCGCCTTGATCCGCGCTCCCCGGTCCGCGCCGCCGCAGATCTCCTCGATGACGGTGCGGATCGGAATCCCCATCGGCACTTCAACCAGTTGCGGGTGGCGCACCTTGCCGGTAACGGCAAACACCTTGGTTCCGCGCGACTTCTCCGTGCCGTAGCCGGCGTACCACTCCCCGCCGCGATCAAGAATAACCGAGACCGTTGCCAGCGTTTCGACATTATTGATCGAGGTCGGCTTGCCCCAAAGGCCTTTAACGGAGGGGTAGGGGGGGCGCGGTTCCGGACTGCCCCGTCGCCCCTCAATGGACGCGATCAGGGCGGTTTCTTCACCGCAGACGAAGGCCCCGGCCCCCAAGCGAACCTGGGCATCGAACGAGAAACCGCTGCCGAGGATGTTTTGTCCCAGCAGACCCGACGCCCGTGCCTGGTCGATGGCGCGTTGTACCCGTTCCACCGCCAACGGATATTCGGCGCGGATGTAGAAGAATCCCTTGTCCGCCCCGATCGCGTAGGCCGAGATCATCAGGCCTTCCAGCACCGAATGCGGGTCCCCCTCCAGTACACTGCGATCCATGAACGCACCGGGATCCCCTTCGTCGGCGTTGCAGATCACGATTTTACGGTCCGCCTCGGGTTCACGGGTCAATTTCCATTTGAGCCAGGTCGGGAATCCGGCCCCTCCTCGCCCGCGCAGGCCGCTGATCTTCATGATCTCAATCACCTGCTCCGGGGTGTTGTCCAGCAGAGCGCGCTTCAGCCCCCGGTATCCGCCCGCCTGGCAATAGGCGTCGATCTGGTCGGGATCGATCTGGCCGCAGTTCCGCAGCGTAATGCGTTCCTGCGGGTCCCGGCCCGTTTTTAATAGATCCTGAATCACCTCGCCGTTTTGGAGCGTGGTTTCGATGAACCGCCGGACATCGGGACCGCTGAGATGCGCGTAGGTCACGCCGGAGGGCAGGAGTTGGACGCAAACGCCCTGATTATAGAGCCCCATGTCCAAGGCCCGATAGACCTTGATCGTGTCGCCTAACCCTTGGGCGGCCAACTCTTCGCGGATTAGTTCCTGAAAGAATTCGGTCTTGTCCTTGTTGGGACTCGCGCCGGTGTCTTTCACCAGGATCGCCCGCGTGGGGGTGCGGCCCAGGTCGCCACCCCGGTTGCGCGTAGCAATGACGCGGTCCTCCAGTAGTTGGCCGCCGCGGGAAACAAATTCAAGCAGTGCGCGTGCCATAGCCGGGTCCACCGCGCCAAAGACGGTGGTGGTGCCATTCGCATCCCCGGCGACCACGACGGGGTCCGCATAGGAAAGGCCGAGCGATCCGGTCTTCAGTACCTCAACATCCACCTGGCACGCGTCACGCGCGGCCAGCAAGGCGTCGTAGACCGCTTTCGCGCCGGCGGCAACACCGCCGGTGTCCAAGCCGACGCGGCACCAGGGGCGCGTCGGAGCAGGGCGGTTCCAATATTGTTCCAGCCCATCGGCGGTCAATGGTGTGCGCGGCATCTATTTCCCCCGTTTCTGTTTGATGATGTCCTTGACGTTGCTGGGGCAAAGGCGTCCGTGCGTCTCGCCATCCACCACGACCGCCGGCGCCATGCCGCAACAGCCGATGCAGCGCACGGTTTCGAGGTTGAATTCGTTGCGGCGGACGCCGGCCGCCTCAAGTAATTTCAATTGGTGGTCCAACTCGGCATGCAATTCGTCCGCCCCCTTCAAGTAGCAGGCCGTTCCCATGCAGACTTGAATGTGGTGGTTGCCGGGCGGAGTCAGGCGGAAATAGTGGTAGAAGGTGATCACCTCGTAGATGCGCGCCATGCTGGTGCCGAGTTCCTTGGCCAGCTCGTTGGCCGCGCCGCGCGGGATATAGCCGAACTCGTTCTGAATGGCATGCAGGATCATGATCAGGTTGCCCTCTTCCGCCTGCCATTCCCGCGCGATTGCGCGCACCCGGTTGCGCATGGACTCCACCCACCCCAGCAGGTTGTCCAATTCTGTTTGCAGTTGTTGCGTGGCCATATGTAGTGCTCCCCCCATGGTAGGGAAAAAGTGAAGGGCGTGGTGTATCAGAAACGCGCTTCCCATGCAACCTGCAAAGAACGGCCCGGTTCATTATGGGGGGAGCCGCGCCAGGTAGTGAGATGATCCCGCCAGGTGGCGTCGGTGGCGTTTAACACGTCGAGCCTGATTTCATGCGCCACGGGGCCGCGCTCCGCCAGATAGGCCAGGGAGAGATCAACCACTCCCCAGCCGGGCGTTTCCTCCACGCCTTCCGGCACCCGGTCCTGGCGCAGGGCAAAGCGATAGCGTAGCCGGACGCGCCAGGCGGGGTCGGGCTGGTAACGGAGTCCGGCACCGCCGCCGAGGGGCGCGATGTCCGGGAGTGGCTCGCTGCGGCTGCGGTCATCCCCGCGCAGCCAGCCCAGATTGGCGTATGCCGCCCAGGCGGTCGACCATTGATACCGGGCTTCCGCTTCCAATCCCCAGAGGCGGGCACGATCAATAGAGGCGTTGCGTAGGGTGGCTTCATCGACCCGTTCCTCGCCGACCCGGTTGCGCAGCGCATTGATAAAACCTGCGACCTCGAACGACCAGTGGGCATTTTGCCAGTCCATTCCCATTTCCGCGAACCGGGACTGCTCCGCATCGAGTTCGGGATTGCCCAGCTTGATTTGGCCGTCGCCCAGCGCCAGGAACTGGTAGCGTTCCTCGATGGAAGGGGCGCGGTAGCCGGCAGCGGTAACGCCGCGCAGCGCCAGTTGGTCGGTAAGGTGCCAGCGGAGGCCGATGTGGGCGTTGCCGTTCCAGTCGTAGTTCGTGGCCGTGTCCCACTGGGTGGTCGCACTGTTTGCCACCCGCAAGCCGTCTACCCGCAGGCCGGCCGTCAGCTGCCAATCCGGTGCCCATTGCCAGTGGTCTTCCACGAAGGCCCCATAGGACCACTCATTGGCGGGCGGCAGCGGCCGGTCGGTCAAGCGGGTGTTGTCCGCCAGGGTGCGCGTGCGCGTGGAGGTCAGTTCGCGGCGCCACGTTTCGAAACCGGCACCGACTTGGTGATCACCCCAGGCAAACGTATTCAGCCAGCGAGCGCCCAGCGTATCATGTTGGCCCACCGGGGCCAGTTCGCGCACGGGACCGCCCGGGAACCCGTCGATGCGCACCTGGCGCTCGATCTGCTGGTAGTAGAGGTCCAGTCGGCTTGTGGCCCAGGCCCCGACATCCACGGCGACACGGTTATGGAGGGCCACCAGCCAGCGATGGGCTTCGGCGTAGGTGACGTCCGCCTGGGCGGGCAGCGGGGCGCGGCCGGTGCCGGGGATGCCGATCTCCTCGCCGCGGTGGTACTGTACCCGGAATTCGGAATCGGCCGCCGGGGCCCAGCGATAGCCAAGCCGCAGGGATCCAGCCTGATCGCGGTACTGCGAATTACGTACTTGTTCGCCGGCACCGTCGCGATAGGCGTCGGCATCCCGGGCGCTCACCGCCGCTTCCGTGAAGTGCCGGGCGGTATGGTGGCGGGCGCGATAGTGGACGGCCCACCCGTCCGGATTATGCAGGCCCCCAAAACGCACCTGCTGCCGCAGGGTCGGTTCGGGGGTGAAAACGGGAGGGGCCATGACGATATTGACCATGCCCCCTAGGGAACCAGAACCGTACAACGCCGACACCGGACCCTTGAGCACCTCCACCCGTTCCACGGCGGTCCAGTCGATCAACGCCAGGCGGGCAGCCAGATCGGTAGCGGTGGCCAGGCGCGCACCGTCCAGTGTTACCACAATACGATCGCCCGACATGCCGCGGATGGAAAGGTCGCCGGCCCACGGACCGTCCGCGGTACGGGCGACATTCGGGGAGCTCGCGGCCAAGTCCCCCAAGCCGCCGGTCACACCCCACGTATCGGTTGCCGGGTGCCAAATCGTCACCGAGGCCGGCAATTGGTCGGCCGGCTCCGCCCAGGTGCGTGCCGTGACCACAACGGTCGGCAGTTCATACGGACCGGTGCCACCAGCCCATTGCACGTCGCACATGAGCAGGCCGGTCACCAACAGCAAGGCGATTCTTCTCTTTCGCCACATAGCTGGACTCCTTCGCGGGCGGCAGGCTGCGCCCGTAGGTGCGGTTCATCAAATACCGAATCTGGTCGTGAGCGCGACGACTTCATCCCGCCAGCGGCGCGGTCACCGGCGCCTGGACCGGACTCGTCGTCGTGGTGGCGGCATAGTGGGCCGTGGCGGACGCCAGAATGCTCACCGAGGTAGCCTTCTGGGCGGTCGTCGCGTTGCCCGATATGTCGGCGAACTCGATACGCAGATTGGCCAGTGCGTTGTAACCACGGCGGTGCACCTCCTCCAGCAGACGCATGATCACTTCCCGGCGTGCGCGGTCCAGCGTCATAGCGTAGCTACGCACCTCACCCCCGAAGATGTTCTTCAGCTTACCGAGAAACCCCCGGAAATGATCGATACCGAGGCACACCTCGCTCGTCACCAGCATCGGCGGATGTTCCCCCGGCACCGGGTCGAGCATCACCCGGATATCCGTGGCGCGAATGTGGGCCACGGTCGCTTGGCGCCGCGCCAGGTCCGCCTCGTGCCGGGTGGCGATCACCCGGCCGGCCAGCATAGCCACCAGCAGCAAGGTGACCGGGATGATCAGCCAGATAAAAGCGAGCAGGAATTCCACGGCGCACCTCTCAGCTCAAGGGCGGCGGCTGTGGCACGCCGGTCGTGGCGGCCAGCGCGGGCTCGTCCCGGGCCTCCCGCAATTTTACGGCGGTTCCGTACACATAAAGTTCCGCCGCGCCCTGGGTGATGGCGCTGGTACTGAAGCGGACATTGATAACCGCGTCAGCCCCGAGTTCGGTGGCCTGGGCCAGCATACGCTCGATCGCGGAACGGCGCGACTCGGTCAGCAGCTCCGTATAGCCTTTCAACTCCCCGCCCACCAGGTTTTTCAGACCCGCCGCGATATCGCGGCCCATATGTTTCGCCCGCACCACATTGCCCTGCACAATGCCCAGCGATTGCAGGATCTCATAGCCAGGTATCGTCTCGGTATTAACCACAATCATGACGGACTCCTTTCAACAGATACTGATGCTGCCGATGGTATACAGGAACGAGATCGTTGGCGAGCAGGAAAAAAGCGGGGGTCGTCCGTACAGGAGGGTAGCACCCTTACTCAGGAGCAAGCCAAAAGAGGATGAAGCGATGGCTCAGGTGATTTGGACGGAGCCTGCTCTTTTAGCTCCTTAACCGGTTGTTTGAGTAAATGAGTCGGTAATACAGCCTGGCGTTTTGCCCATTCCAAGCGTTGTCCGTTCTCTCACCCCCTCGCAAACTGTGACAAAGGTCACAGGCCAGACTGAACCGAAGTTCGACGTGTCGGAGATTGGGTTCGAGGATTAGCTGATCGCGTCCACGTCAAGCGCGTAGCGGACGTCTTTCGGCCACTTTAGGCTGTCGAGCACCGTGCGTAAGGGGCGGGTGCAGGCGGTGGCGCTGGGGGTACGGAAAACGCACTGATAGCGGTATTCCCCCTTGGCCCGCGCCAGCGGGGCGGGTACCGGGCCGGCCGCGATTATATTCTCGGGCAATCGGGGTATGAGCTGTTCCATAACCCGGGTGCCCATGGCTTCCACCGCCTCCGCCTCGGCGCCACGCAGCTGTAGGCAGATGTAATGGGTGAAGGGCGGATACTGCAGCTCGCGCCGGTATTCGATCTCCTGGTCATGGAACTGGTCGTAGTCGAGCCGCCGCGCGGCTTGGATGGCGGGATGGAAAGGCGTAAAGGTCTGGACCATAACTTCGCCCATCACGTCGCCCCGCCCGGCGCGCCCGGCCACTTGCGTTATCAGTTGAAACGTGCGCTCGCCAGCCCGGAAATCGGGACGGTGCAAGGCGGTGTCGGCGTTGATGACACCGACCAGTGTGACGTTGGGGAAGTCCAGTCCCTTGGCGATCATCTGCGTGCCGAGCAGGATATCGATGTCGCCGTGCCGGAACGCGCCCAGCAGTTCGGCGTACGCCTCTTTGCGGGTGGTGGTGTCGGCGTCCATGCGCTTCACCCGCGCCTGCGGAAAGACTTTCGTGACCACTTCCTCTACCCGTTGCGTACCCAGCCCGGCATACCGGAAAGCCGGATCACGACAATCCGGATCGGGACAGCGGACCGGTACCCGCTGCACCGCGCCGCAGATATGACAATGCAATTGGTGTGGCGCCTTGTGATAGGTCATGGCGATACTGCAGGCGCTGCATTCCGCCACGTACCCGCACTTGGGACAGACCAGCGAGGTGGCGAACCCGCGCCGGTTCAGGAACAAGATGGTCTGTTCCCCTTTCTCCAGCCGCAGGCGAATGGCTGCGGTCAGTTCGCGCGACAACACATTCAACCGCCCTTCGCGTTCCATCTCCACCCGCATATCGATCACGTTGATCAGCGGCATATCGCGGTGGTCCACCCGGGCCGGCATCCGGGCCAGATGGTACTTGCCGATGCGGGCGTTGTGGATCGATTCCAGCGCCGGGGTCGCCGACCCCAGCACGACAGCGCACGACTCCATGCGGCCGCGCAGCACGGCCATGTCGCGGGCATGGTAGCGCGGCGGTTCCTCTTGCTTGTAGGTGTACTCGTGCTCCTCATCCACCACGATCAAGCCCAGTTTACGAACCGGCGCGAACAAGGCCGAGCGCGCACCGATGGCGATGCGCGCGTCGCCGGTCAACACCCGATGCCATTCGTCGTGGCGTTCCCCGCCGGACAGGTGGCTGTGCAGCACGGCCACGATATCGCCGAAACGCGCGCGGAACCGTTCCACGGTCTGGGGCGTAAGGGAAATTTCCGGCACCAGCACAATGGCTCCCTGGCCGCGCTCGATCACCGTCTGCAACGCTTGCAGGTATACTTCCGTCTTGCCGCTTCCGGTCACGCCGAACAGCAGCACTACCGCCGGGTCCAGGGTGGTGATGGATTGCTGGATGGTCGCCAGTGACTCGGCCTGCTGCGGCATAAGCGGCAGCGGCGTGGTCGGCACCACCTGGCTGCGTTCGAACGGGTTGCGCGCCACCGCGCGTTTTTCCAACTGCACCCAACCCTTGGTTGCCATGGCGCGCACGGTGGCGGTGGTGGCACCGGATAG
The DNA here is from genome assembly GCA_007134175.1 of Kiritimatiellia bacterium. Lineage (GTDB taxonomy): Bacteria > Verrucomicrobiota > Kiritimatiellia > SLAD01 > SLAD01 > SLLF01. The sequence continues at coordinate 7,214 of SLLF01000002.1, forward strand.
CGCGGTCAGGCGCGGCTGCGTCATAACCGTTTCAGCCTGCAACGCTTCCAGCGCGGCGGCCTGCTTCGGGGCGCGTGATCGGCAAGCCTCTATCAGTTGCGGCCAGGTTTGTCCCGGCGGGGGCAGTGCCAGCAATACGTGTGGCACCTGCTTAAAAGAGCGGTCCGGCCGCCGCACCACGCCGGGCAGCACGGTCCGTACCGCCTGTTCCAGCGGGCAGCCGTAATAGGCTGCCATCCAGCGTGCCATCTTGACCATCACCGGTGTAATTAAGGGATGGTCGCCTACCACGCGTTTGATCGGTTTGAGCTTTTTCGGTGCCAAGTCGGAGTCGGGACATAGCGCCACCACATAGCCCGTTACCATACGCGGCCCAAAGGGGACCACCACTTGTGATCCCAGACAGACGGCAGCGCGCAATGGGTCAGGAATCAAGTAGTCGAATTCGCGGTCCAGCGCGATTTCGACCACCACGCGGGCCACCGACCCATTGGTGCCCGATCGGGTCTCATTCACCGATGACCTTGATTAACGCGCGTTTTTTGCGCTTGCCGTCGAGTTCGTAGTAGAAAATCTGCTCCCACGGGCCAAAATCCAGTTTGCCGCCGGTAATGGCCACCACGACTTCGCGCCCCATGATGGTGCGTTTCAGGTGGGCGTCGGCGTTGTCCTCGTAACCGTTGTGGGCGTATTGATCATACGGCTTTTCCGGAGCCAGTTTTTCCAGCCAGCGCTCGTAGTCGCTGTGCAACCCGCTTTCGTCATCGTTGATGAACACGCTGGCGGTGATATGCATGGCGTTGACCAGTACCATCCCGTCCTGCACGCCGCTGGCGTCGACCGCCTCCTGCACGGCGCCGGTGATGTTAACCAAGCCGCGCCGCCGGGGAATGTTGAACCATAACTCTTTACGGTAGGACTTCATTGCGCCTCTTCCTCGCGCTCCACCTTGTGCAAGTTAGCTTTCATTCGTTCCTTCGATTCGGGTGGCAGGCGCATGTTTTCCGGTGGCGGGTTGCTCTGCTCGTGTTGCAGGTAATGCCGGACAGCGTCCTGCATCAGCATGACGAAGCGGTTGAACGGGCCGCAGATTACACACAGGCCAACGTGCAGGCGCAGGCCGATCCGCTGGTGCAGCGGGAGTTCCCAGTATTTCTTGTCGGCCAACGCTTTGGACACTTGTTTACACCGCAGCATGGAGTTCCTTCTCCCCTTTGTTCTTGTTCAACCACTTCTTTTCCAGGCAGGCCTTCAAGCTATTGCGTGCCCGGTACAAGATCACCCAGAGGTACGTCGGCTCCACGCCCAGCTCCTTACAAATATCCGCTGTTGGCAACCCCTCGAGTTCTTTCATGGAGAAG